>NZ_CBTY010000007.1 GCF_000723185.1 Candidatus Nitrosotenuis uzonensis | reverse complement strand
CGGCTTTGGCGGTGGCGGCGGTGGTGCCGTGGTTGTCTGTTGTGCCGAACTGGTAGACGTCTTCATTCCATATCCGCCGAAGGTCTTTGTCCTTGGGTGATATGCAAGTCTCTGCCTTGTTGCAAAGTACTTGTTCGAGGGCTGAGTATAGCCTGTGACCTTTGCCTTTTGCAGGTTCCAGTCAGATGTTGGCACGTCGACATTCACAGTATGCAGTGATGCATAGTATCGGTTTGGTGCGGGCACATATCCTGTCACCTTTGCCTTGTATGTGTGGGTGTCAGTCATCGGCGCATTCTTCCAGGTCTCCCAGACTGCAAGCTCTGTTGCTGCTGCCTCCGGTTTTGGTGCCGGTGGAGGTGCCTGTGTTTGCGGCGGTGTCTGTGGTGCCGGTTTCATTCCAGCTGGCAGTGATCCTCTAGGTGAGGTTGCTGCTGGTGCTGGCTTTGGTGCCGGTGGAGGTGCCTGTGTTTGCGGCGGTGTCTGTGGTGCCGGTTTTGGTGCCGGTGGTGGCGTGCTAGCTGCCGGTTTTGCCGGAGCCTCTATCTGGGTTGCAAGCTTGGCAAGCTTTTCTTCCAGTTCTGCGATTTTTGCTTCCAAATCTTTCTTT
>NZ_CBTY010000005.1 GCF_000723185.1 Candidatus Nitrosotenuis uzonensis | reverse complement strand
CAAATTGAGGGTGGCGCTCTGTTGACCTGCAGGGCCGATCTCTATAATACCTTCACCAATTCCAGCGTATTGCTGGTTCATCGGCATTCCCTGTCCTAGAATTAAAATTCGGAATTTGTATATTCCCTGCGCAGGTATTGGTATGTTCTTAATGTCAATTCCTTCACTTGCCAATATTCCCAGCATATTAGGATCTGAACCAGTATTGAATGCCAATCTGTTTCCTTTGCCATCAAGAAGTTCATAGCCATAGTGTACATCTTTTAGTAGCTTCTTATTTGCATCAAAAAATGAGAACTCGAATGGAATTTCATTTCCTGCACCGTAGCTGGCAGGCCAAGAAACTTTGGCAATTGCCCCTGATTCGATTTTTATTTCAGCAGAATTTGTAGTTGCGCTTCCTTGCGGTAATAATTGAAATTTCATTATGCCGGATTCCCTGAGGGCCGGATTCTGCATATTGTTGATTCGTTCAAGCTCAGCTCCTGTCACTAGAAAATGGATTACGTTATGATCATCGTATGAATATGGATCCACAAGAAGAATTCTGTTGTCAACTTCAATTCCGTTCACATATCCTTTCAATTCTTTTCCAGGTGCATATGGATCAAAGCTCTTAGGTAGTCGAATTTCCTCGTGCACTACTTGCACTAGTTGGACATAGGATGGGTCCCAGTTGAATGGCATATCAAATGAGATAGAGTTCCTGGAATTGTCGAATGTAAAGTTGTCAACATCATCATAATACGTCTTGACGGTTACAGGTATTTCCTGTGCACTTGCTGTTTTTATGATAAAGTCTTGTTCTTGTGCAACGCTAACAAAGGTTTCAAACAGTAATGGCTCTGCTACAAGAGCCTTTGGGCTTGTTGCACCGTCTATTATTACCTTGATGTTGTAAAGTCCGCCCTTGTCAAAAATCGGACCTTGAATCAGAGGCCGCGTGTTTCCTATTTGCGTCAGTCCTCCGGTGATCAGGTCTTTTTCCCCGTAGTAGACTGTGCACCTCCAGGGCTCTGCTTCAGTACAGTTTGTTTTCGGTTTTATCTCTATATCCAGTTGTCCGTCTTTGTCAAAGAATAGGTTCCTAGCATGTAGTTTGTCATTTTGCCATACTTCGACTCTGTATGTCACAGAGTTTAGGTTCTTATCAGTGAGGGTATCATAGAATCTTACTCCTATATTGGCGCTATCCACTTTGCCTACAGTCATGTCTCTTGGCTCAAGAGTGGTCAGTATTGTGACCTGCATTCCCTCAAAGTCTATTGGTGGGGCCATGTCCATCCCAAGGCCGTGCCCATATGCCACACCAGTTGATGGAATTACAATAATCAAAAAGAGTGTAAGAAGCACCCCTGCAGGATTCATGAATATTGTTGTGTTTTAGACCTTTTTTAATTATGTGAATAATTCAGAAGTTGTTGTTAAATAATATTGTAAGATTTCTAGTCGTATTTTATTATACTCGGATTATTCCCTGTGTGATAAGATATTGAAT
>NZ_CBTY010000004.1 GCF_000723185.1 Candidatus Nitrosotenuis uzonensis | reverse complement strand
ATTTGATAATCCGTAGCTGCCTGGCCTGACTTGCCTATGGTAAATGATGTATTGCCTATACCAGTGTACTTTCTGCTTTGATCTAGGCCGTGTTCATATATTACAAGTGTAATTTTGTAATTTCCTGCAGTGGGAAATGTAAAGTCTTGAATGTCTATTCCTTCAGTGGACATTATTCCTGGCCTCTGTGGGTTATCGCCTACGTTTTCTATCAATACTTTGCCTGTACCATCTTCAATTCTAAATCCGTAGCTGACAAACTTTAGCAGCTGACCACTAGGATCAAAGAAGCTTATCTGCAATGGTATAGAGTTGCCAGCACCAAGATATGAGTCGTATGAGATTTTAGCTGTTGCCCCTGAGTCAAGCTTGATCTCAAATGAATTCTTTGATACTGCAGAGGCTGGCGCAACCTCAAAATTCATAGTAGTCATTCCAGGTTTGACTGTTTTTGCCATGTTGAGGATATCGTCTTTGTTTATCAGAAAGTGTAGTATTGACATGTTCTCATCTGAATATGGGTCGAGTATGAGCTGTCTTCCTACTGTCGGAATTCCGTTAACTTTGCCATCATAAGCAGTAGTGGTGAATTCTTTGAATGTTTTTGGAACTCTTACTTCCTGATGCACAAAGATCTGCTGGTCTTCAATTCTTTCTGCATCCCAGTTAAACGGCATGGAAAATGAGATCGATCTTTTTGCCTGATCAAACTTAAAGTCCGAAATTCTGTCATAATAGGAGACTACAGACGTATCGTACGTTTTTCCACCATATGTTATTTGTTGGTGAGAGATATCTCCTACGCTAAGCCAGGAGTTGAATGTCTTTATGTCGGATTCGGCAAAGATGTTTTTGTCATAGTCTATTCCAAATATCTTGATTTCAAAATGATATAATCCAGATTCAAGCAGGACTGGTGCATGCACGTCTATTCTGTCATTGAAGGCAGTCCAAGCTCCTGGAAGCTGCGGTAGTTCATCTCCATAAACTACAACTTTGTTAACAGGTATGTCCTTTGGGACTATCTTTAACATAAGGTCTCCAGAATGTGCGTGGAAAAGGTTCCTAAGTACGAGTTCTCCATCATGCCACGCGGAGATAAAATAAGACACATGGGGCACAGTCTGGCCAGTGTTTGCATCATAAAGCTTTAGCTGCAGATAGGTATCTCCTACTGTGTCTTGTGTAAGGATTGGCGGATTTATCTTAATGTAAAGCGCAGCCTGTCTGTTTCCAAAGCTTGCAGGAGGAAGCCTTTCTTCTGTGAGGCCATCACCGTATGCGTTATTACTTAGGGATAATGTTTGTAATAAGAGAAATAATGAGAACAATATCGCAGCAAGTTTTCTGTACCTCACATTTTTTTGCCAGATGTAATGTATTTTAACTATTATGACGATTTTTCAAGTCGAAGTTAACTCAAGAAGGGCTTCACTACGTGAAGCGATATTGCGTGGTCATCCAGTAATGTGCCAACCCCTATTGAGACATCTTTTATTCTCACGGTAATCTTCCCAAGATCACTCTGATCGAGATCGTATTTTTGTGCAAGAAGTGATTTTATCTTGTCTTCAGTATTGGAGATTTCTCCGAATGTTGAGGAAATGGTAACATCCAGAACCTTGCGATGCATCTCTTTTGGAATCTTGCCAGAACTATCCTGTATTATGTAGAATGTGATCTTTTCTTCCGCTACCTTGTGTGGAAGCGTTGGAAGGGCGTTAGCTGTATAAAAGACCTGTACTTCAAGCGCATTGGCTGCCTCTTGCGACTCGGGCAGAATTTGCTCATTGCCAAGTCCCTTTAAAGACGCTACAGGTATTCTTATCACTACAAACCCTTCTGCAAGCTCATTCGTGTCAATTGCGAATATGTCCTTGATGTCTTTGCATGTCATTCCAGTTGATTTTTCTGGTTCAAGAGTTCTTAAAATCGCGTTAGATGTTGGGCCATCATTGATTGTTGCTACCCATAAAAATTCAACAGGGTATCCTTTTTTGTTGAGTATGCTAATTGATGTATCATAGTAACCTGGCCTTAGAGGTCCACTATTATCAGAAATTGCACCACAAACGAATTTTGCTGCATATACAACATCTTGTGGAGTCTGAGCGTGTATGGAAAGAGGCAACACTAGAAAACAAACTAAACCAAAAACTGCAATCTTTTTCACGTCAATCTGACTAAAAATCAAACATTAGAATGTTAGGTTTGATGGGAATTTGGGCAAGTTTTTAATATGTTTTGCAGCCAGAGAACAGCATGAAGATCTTGTTGCTATTGGCAGTGTTACCTGCATTTGTTATTCCTGTGCTCGCTCAGGAATTCCAACAGCTGCCAACTGACAAAGGAACTTTGCTTGTCAAAATTTCAACTGATCCAGTAGAACCAAAAATAAACGATCTTACGAAAATGAAGATCGATTTCATAAATCCTAACACAAATGTAATACAGGAACACATAGACTACAAGGTTACTGTCACAAAGGATGATTCGCCTGTATTCGGTCCGATTCCTCTCACTCACACTTCAATTGGAACTGTGACGATCCCTGTCGAGTTTAGGGAAAACGGCGAGCACAAGATCAAAATTGAGGTTGAAGGAATTCTGTTCCAGCCCATACCTTCTGAAACTGTCACATTTACAAAAATAATAGGAGATGCAGCAGCACAGCCTGTGGATAATGGAAATGGCAATGGAGGCTGTCTTATTGCAACTGCAGCATATGGAACAGAAATGTCATCTCAGGTACAGACACTAAGAGAAGTTCGAGACAGCGTACTGCTTAGAACCGAATCTGGCTCTAGCTTTATGGCAGTGTTCAACTCTGCATATTATTCATTCAGTCCGGCCGTGGCCGACTTGGAAAGGCAAAGTCCGGCCTTTAAAGAGGTCGTAAAATTAGCAATCACACCGATGCTTTCAACCATGTCTATTCTCAGCTATGTGGACATAAATTCAGAACAACAGATGTTGGGATACGGCATAGGCATCATATTGCTAAATCTGGGAATATATTTTGCCATACCTGCTGCGATCATAATCAAACTACGCAGGAAATAGAGCCAAAGTAACGGGAATCCTGATAAGGATTTTTATGGATCTCAGATTACATCCAACGCAATGAAGACAATAGCCATAGGCTCCATCTTTGCAGTTCTTGCTTTGATGATGGTAGCTCCATCGGCATTTGCTGATCATGCGACTGTGGAAGTAAGTATTCCAGCAGGCTCATCATCACCAGGATGCGAGACAACCAACGAGTGCTTTATCCCACACGAGGCAGTAATCGATGTTGGAAGTGAAGTGGTTTGGACAAACGATGATACAGCTGCACACACCGTGACAAGCGGGGATATCAAGGCAGGCGGCCCAGATGGAAACTTTGATAGTGGTTTATTCATGGCAGGAAAGACCTTCTCTCACAAATTTGAGGAAGAAGGTGAATTCCCATACTTCTGTCTTGTACACCCATGGATGCAGGGAGTAGTAATAGTCCAGGCAGCGCATGATGACGATCATCATGACAAGATGACAGACAAGGACGGAGAGATGATGGACCATGATGAACCTGCAATAGCAATGACAGCAGACGGATCATGGATGGTCAAGATACACGCAGACAAGCCGACCGCTGGTGAGGAACTAGTTCTCGAAGTAGAATTTGAAAGTGCTGATGGAAAATCAGACCACGCAAACTATGAGATAACTGCCACGCAAGACGGCCAAGTAGTTCTAACTGAGGAAGGACACATACATCCAGGAGACACAGGCTTGCACATTACTGACGCTCTGAGCTCAGATAGCCCAGTGGATGTTCAAGTAACAATACTAGGTTTTGGGTTACCAGATGCTGATCCAGCAACATGGACAGGTCCAAAAGGTGAAACCATCTCAGCACGTGTTGTACCAGAATTTGGTCAGATTGCCATGATGATTTTGGCAGTAGCCATAATCAGCATTGTTGCTGTCACTGCAAGATCTAAAGTAATTCCACGACTTTAGAACAAACTCATTTTCTTTTTATTAATGCCACTACCGCAAGGATTACTCCAGCTGCTCCTATTCCCAAGGCAAACACGGCATAGTCGTATGACTTGCCAAGGTCGGCATCTTGCGCAGGTCCCATACTGCCTGATTTGAGTTGTGCGACATCTTTTTGTAATGAACTCATTGCGTTCTTTAGCTGAGCTAAATCTGGCAGTCCGGAAGCACTGGTAGGCGGAAACGCAAGGAGGTTGATATCTTCCACATCCTCTATTGCTACTTGTTCATTTACTTGCACGCCGTTAATTGTGCCCTTTAGTTCCACAACAAGTGTGCCTACTTTGGTAGGAATTATTTTTGAGTAATAATGGCCAGCTCGCACATCTGACAGAATATCAAGCTGCTTTGATACGCTGCCAGATTTTATGGTAGCAGTCAGATCCCTGAATGCGTTTGTCACACCGCTCCCATCCTGTGTTATCTTGAACACTACTGCGTTCTGCTGGCTTACGAGTGGAGGTTCGTCTCTCCAGCCAACCTCAATCTCATAAGGCCCTACAATGACAGTCTTGTGTGCATACACTGAAGAAACACCTGATGTTACAACAATTACAGCTATAATTGCAATGAAAAGTTTGTTCACTATTACCAGTAGTCCGCATGCAGTTATTTACTTTATGAAAGTGGTAGAATCATCAAACAGAGATAGATTGTTTAAATTAGCAAAATGACCAAATGATAACGTTGAAAAAAATTCTAATAGTTTTATCACTATTTATTGTATTTTCAGTGCAGCTAGTTTATGCTCATCCATTATTGCTAAGCTCCGACCCGGCACAATCTACAGTAGTTGCCGCTGGTACTGATAGAGTGATAATACGTTTTTCAGAAGCAGTAGAGATCGATTTTAGTTACATTCGGGTGTTTGACAGCGATGGGAATCAGATTGACAATAAGGATACAAGATACCTGAACGGTGATGAGTTAGTTCTTGTTGTTACAACACCGCCACTTGGTGATGGGATATACACTGTTACAACCCAAGTCTTATCCAAGGTAGACGGTCACCTAGTCCCATACGCATTCGTTTTTGGTGCAGGAAATGTTGACGTACCTTTACCAGAACACAAGACAGAACAGGTAGTTTACTTTCCAGAGGCAGGAGCGAGATTTCCAGGTCTTGTAGGCCAGACAATAGTTCTTGGCGGTGCGATTGCCGCTCTTGCAATGTGGGGTTCACTTAGTAGGAAAGATCTGATAAGAGAAGATCTCCCAGAACTGCAAAAAACTTTCCAGTCAAAGTTTTTTGCAGTGTTTGGAATAGGTCTGTTTCTTGTATTTGCATCAAATATTCTTATGCTGGTAGTGCAGACAATACGTCTTCAGGCTTCAGCTGCAGATGTGTTACGTACTGCATTTGGAGAAGTATGGATAGTGAGGATGGCAATAACTGTGATCCTTCTTGCGATATGGTTTTTGGTAGAGAACAAGTCTAGCATTTCCCCGAAAAAACAGATGCTCATTGTTGGGATTTCTTTGGCACTGATAAGCACCACGTCAGTGATAGGTCATGGAGCCGCAAGCCAGCAGATCTCCGCTCTTGTTATCGATTACATACACAATCTGCTTGCAGCAGTATGGATTGGTGGCGTTATCTTTTTTGGCTTTGTCCTGCTTCCCACCTTTGCAAGACTAGATGAAACCAAAAAGGAGCTTGCAGCACTAGTTGCGATTCCCAGATTTTCCTCACTTGTTCTGATTGCCCTAGGAATAGTGATTGTGACAGGCCCTACGCTGTTATGGCTACTAGAAGACGATGTGCTTCTTTTGAGCAAGTCATATTATGGATACCTGATAATTGGAAAGATTTTGATCGGCTCTGCAATGGTGGCTTTGGGTGGCTACAACCAAGTAAGAATTCAAAAGCCGGCTGAAAATACCATCAAGACTGGAAACATCAAGGTGTACAAAAAACTCAAGAGATCGCTAAAGGTAGAAGCCGCTCTTGGAATAGTTTTACTTGGCATCGTAGCATTACTAACCAATACATCTCTTCCGACAGGTCAGGCCCAGGAAGTCGAGACTAGTAATGCTGCAGACGGGTTTGCAACCAGTTTGTTTTCCGAGAATGCCAGATTTGATGTAAGTATAGATCCTTTTATCAACGGCCAGAACTCTATATCAATTTCTGCATTAGATCTTGATGGAAATGTCTTAGATGATGTAGAATCCATTAGAGTAAAGATCGCCAACCCGGAAAGAAATATCACTCCAATTGAGATTCCAGTCAGCGGAGAATCCGGTATCTATACGGGCGAGATTACATTTGGTTTTCCTGGCACATGGAACCTTGAGATAATGGCCCAGCGAAATCAGCATGCAAACGAAGTGACAGGCGCAAGTTTGCTCATTAAACCGCGTCTTGCACACATTAAAGCTGATGTAACTGAATATGGCATGCCTGCAGAGGGTGCAGCTCCGCTTTATCCTGCATATGATGGAGACAACACTATTTGGATAAGCGATTCATCTAAAGGACGTTTGTGGAAGTTTTCCATCCCGGAAGAGCAGTTCAATTCGTATGAGTTTGATGGAAAGACTACAGTATTTCTGAAAATAGAAGGATCTAAAATCTGGTTTACCGACACACCTGAGGGAAAGATAGGGTATTTTGATACCTTGACAGAAACATTCACGATAATTCCTTTGCCTGTAAAAGCACTCCCGATTTCATTAGAGTCAGATCTTGACGGGAACATCTGGATTGCCCTTGTAGACAGACATAGTATACTAAAGTACTCTCCACATAGCGGCGAGTTTGCAGAATACAACACTCCAACCAATCCGTCAGGACCAGTAGCACTACTCAGGGATGAAAGTGGAAATATTTGGTTTGCAGAATCTCAGGGGGGAAAGATAGCTGTAATAGATCCCAAATTAGGTAAAATCGAAGAGTTTGTACCTGATGAGCCATTGAAGGAACCGTTTGCGTTGTTTATCGATGAAGAGCAAAACGTGTTAATAGCAGAACATGTAGGCTTGCGCGTAGTTAGATTCAATCCGTACCTTCAGACATTTGACAGCTTCCGTCTGACAGATCCTGAATCACTGCCTTTTGGACTTACGGCAGATAAATATGGCAACATCTGGATTGCTCAGCACACAGTAGACAAGCTAGGCATTTACGATCCACACAATGATGATTTTATCGAGGTTGACATACCGACAAAATCGAGTTTTACACAGTTCGTTACAAGTGACAAAGATGGAAATGTTTGGTTTGTAGAACAACGAGGAAATAAGCTCGGGAAAGTAGAGATTTCCGAAACGCCTCAGTTTGTATTACCACAGGAGGAATACAAGATACGATATTCTGAGCTTGTAACACCGCTTGTTTCGGTTGGAATAGTAGCGTCATCGTTATTCTTTGCAAAAAGTATTCATGATCGGCGCAGGCTGGACTCTGATATAAAATGATGAAAATAGTTTGTTCTTTTTGAACGACAAGGCAGTATTATTCAAGGTTTTACAGTTCTGATACATGCATGCCACTGGACCTTCAGAGCCAAAGAAGGGTTCTGGTTATTTTGCCAAAAGACTAAAAGAAAAGGGCTTAACCGATGATGCTCCGAAAACAGGAAACAAAGCAGATGAACCAGATGTCCAGAGCACGGTAAAGGCTGGACAAATATTTGAAGAAAGTACAAAATCCATTGCAACAATGGCTGATGACGTAAGTGAGACTGCAAAACTTGTATCATCGATGAAAGAAGGGCTTGAACGCGTCACCAAGATCGCCGATCTGTTCACAAACAACCCGTTGTGTGATTCAAGCGGGACTTGCAGTTACAACGGAATCGGATTTTCTTCAAAACCAGATAGTGAAAAAGATTCAGCACAACAAGCAATATCCAACTATGATGATGCTCTTTCAAGTGTTCCTACTGTAAAATCAGCAGAAATTGCAAATCTGAAAACCGATGCAAACACCATAAGAGATGAGCTTCAAGAATTTAGAGATGTCATTAACAGAAAAGAGGCCGAGCTTTTAGAATTCAGGGAAAAGCTCAATCAGGCCAGATCCCAAGCACATAGGTTTTCAATTGACGAGTCTACAAGAAATGAATTGGCAAATTATACCGTACAAGAATTGCAAGAAAATACAGACAAAGTATCAGAATTTGATGCACTTACATCAAACATGGATGATTTTAATTCTATACAAGATACAACCAATTTGGCCACAAAACAGGAAGAGATCAAAGAGAGCGAGAAGAAACTTCTTGAGTTACGTTGGAATATAAAGAAAAGCGAGTCAGAGTATGAGAAGCGAAAAGCTTTGCTTTCTGAGCTTGATGATGTTAGCTCACAGGTGGAAAAGATGGAATCTACACGTAATGCGCTGCGTGATGAAATCAAAAAGCTGGAAGAAATGCACAATGAGCCTAAGCTCATACTAAGAGAATTGGAAAAAAAGATAGAAATTGCGGAAAGAGAGTATTCTGAAAAACAGGCTGCAGTACAAAAAATAGAAGATGTACGATCAGTTCTAGAATATTTAAAACTAGATAGAGACGGACTGAAATCAGAACTAGAACAGATCCGTACGAAAATAAAGGAAAGTGAAAAAGAGCTTCGAGAAAAAAATGCCGCAAACGAAGCACTGGAAGATGTCAGATTTACAGTATCTGCCTTAAGGGCTGAAAAAGAAACTCTTGATGCAGAGATAGAAATGATTCGGGCCAAATTGAGAAAAACAGAACAAGAATTAGAAGAAAAGAGGTTAGAAAAAGAGAGACTAGGCGAAGTAAAGACAATTTTGGCTCACATGAAATTAGAAAAAGAATCTCTTGATGCAGAGATAGAGGAGCTAAAAATCAAAGTAAGCAAGGCAGAGGCAGAATATCGACAGAAAAAAGCTGCTGCAGATGAGCTTCATGAAGTCCGTGAAGTTCTTGCATATCTAAAACCGGAAAGAGAGTATCTCAGGTCAGAGATATCAGGACTGCGCTCTAAAATTGAATTGCTCAATCATAGTTATGATGAGATTTACTCGAAAAAACATCAAATGCAGCTTGAATTTGAGGATCTCAGAATGAAATTAAAAAGACTCGAATCAGAATATGAGGAAAGAAAATTCTCACGTTTCAGCTAGTTTTTGATTTTTGACTTGCACGGTATTTCTTAATACTCCAAAATACTTTGCAACTAGTACGCCCACTAGAATAGCCACAGATATCATAACTATGGTTCCAGACGGTGCAAGATCAAAGTAATATGACAGTATTATTCCTGAAACTACCGAAATAACAGAGATTGATATGGATAATAGCATTGTTGTTTTGAAGCTTTTCCCAAACATCATACTAGTTATGTTTGGTAAGACTAGAAGAGCTGAAATTAGTAGAATTCCCACAAGTCGCATTGATGTGATAACTGTAACGCTAGCTAATGCTACAAACACATAATTGAGCTTGTCTACATCAAGACCATTTATTTTCGCTTGTTCCTCATCAAAAGTCAAATGCAAAAATGATCGCCTCAATATTGCCAATATCGAAATAATTCCAATGCTTATTCCAACTATGAGTGCAGTATCCTCTAAACTTATCAGAAGAATATTTCCGAAAAGAAAGCTGAATAGATCTACTTTGAACCCTCCAGTTATACTGATTAATAGCACTCCGATTCCTAGTCCAGATACCAAAAGTACTGCAGTTGCAGCATCGCCTGAAATTTTTGTACTTTTCCTCAGTTTTGTTATTCCTAATGCACCCAATATCGATACAATAAACGCGGTCCAGAGTGGATACACGCCAACTAACATGCCGATTGAAATCCCTCCAAAGGCCATGTGCGATAATGCATCCCCAAAGAGCGAAAATCTTCTCAGTACAAGAAACAGCCCCATCATGGAACAGATTACGGCGATGACTATTCCTGCAATCAGTCCTTTTTGCATAAAACCATAGCTTAGGATCTCAAATGTCATGTTAATCGTGATGGTGCATATGCATTTGCATCGCAGATTCAGTGTATGTTTTTAACAAATCCTTGTTCGAGAAGAATTCTTCTTTTTCCCCGTGGAAGAATAGTTTCCTGTTCATGCATGCCACACGGTTTGCAAGGTTAGAAATTGCCTCTAGATCATGAGATGACCACACTATAGTGATTTTATTTTCTGTGTTTATTTTTTTCAGAATGTTATAGAATTTGTTTTGCGTTTCAACATCAACACCAGTTACAGGTTCATCCAATATCAGAAGCACTGGATCTTTCACGAGTGCTTTTGCAATGAAAACTCGTTGTAATTCACCTCCAGACAGCTCACCTATACGTCTTTCACTTAATGATTCTAGCCCAACAGTTTTTAGTGCTTCAATAGCTCTTTCATCACTTTTTTCAATTTTTTTATATATCCTATTCCAACAGCACCCACAGTTCTGGAGTAGAGTTGCTCCTTTGTGTAGTTTTTTTTCGGATATAATTCCCATTGAAACTACTTCTTTAACTGTAGCTGGAAAGTTCTGTTCAAAGTTAACTTTTTGAGATACGTATCCTATGAGAGGAAGTAGTGGATAGTAGTGCTTTCCAGAGTAACCAAATAGTTTGATGTCTCCAGTATAATTTTGCAATCCGAGTATGGCTCTGAAGAGAGTCGTTTTACCTGCTCCGTTTGGCCCTACTATTCCAAGCAAATCGCCTTCTTTTACTGAAAAGTTGATTCCGTCTACTGCATTATGTCCATCATATCTGACAGACAAGTTGTCTATTTCCAGAACGTTCATTGACACTCAAGTGCTATCTTTAGATTAGAAATATTTTCCTCCATTTTGGTAAGGTACGTCTTTCCAGTAACAATCTCTTCTTTTGAGAGGCCTTCAAGAGGGCTGAGCATCATTACTTGTGCTCCAGCCTCTTTTGCCAACACTTCAGCTAAGCGCGGATCAACCAAGTCTTCTGCAAATACAACTTTGATATTATTTTCTTTTACAAAATCCACCAATCTTTTTAGTTCTGCAGCACTTGCTTCAGATTCAGGAGCAATTCCTGAAAGCGAGAATACATTGAAGCCATATCGCTTAGCAAGGTAGCTAAATGCGTTATGGAACGGAACGACTGTGTCTTTTTTACAATCCGATAACTCTGATTTTATTTTCAAATCAAGGGCATCAAGTTTTGAGTTATACGCTATGGCATTATTCTCATAATGTACAGCATTTGATGGATCGGCCTTGATAAGAGCTTCTTTGATGACCAATACTTGTTGTTTTGCAAGTAGTGGATCAAGCCATATGTGAGGATCGTATTCAAGATCATGTGAGTGTTCCTGATGAGTGCCTTCATTATGCTCAATTACAGTATGTATTTGCATGATTGCCTCAGCTTCAGTCAATTTCTTCTCTTCTAATTCATGTAGTATGTGCTCAATTTCTTCAATAAGCCCATCATGTTCGTGTTCGTCATGCTCATGTGTATGAATGATTTCTTGTATTGCAATGATTGCATCACTCTCATTCATTTTTTGTTCTTCTAATTCATGTAGTATGTGCTCAATTTCTTCAAGAAATTCTTGAAAATGTTCTTCATGCTCTTCTGCTTTTAGTAAAGTGATTCCGTGAACGGTTTCAACAAACATCACATTGTTGTATTCTCCAGAGTCAATCAGTTTTTGTACATACGGTTCGAATCCACCCCCATTGTACACAAAGATTTTGGCTTCTTTGAGTTTCAGTATATC
The DNA here is from genome assembly GCF_000723185.1 of Candidatus Nitrosotenuis uzonensis. NCBI lineage: Archaea > Thermoproteati > Nitrososphaerota > Candidatus Nitrosotenuis > Candidatus Nitrosotenuis uzonensis. The sequence goes on along the minus strand of NZ_CBTY010000004.1, from coordinate 17,018 downwards.
TCCAGTATTAGGTTCCCAGTCATGAGGTTCTATTCCTAATGGGATAAAACTCGAAACGTCGGCTTTATCTCCGGCGATATTTCTTGAAAACTCGTAAAGTGGATAGAATGAAGCTATAATCCTGATTTTAGAGTTAGTCGAACTTGATTCTTGCAGAGTCGGTACTACATTCTCTATTGTTTGTGTTTGGATAATTAAGATTGCAATGGCTACTGTTACTATGGATACCCCAGTTGCAATGGCGAATAATTTTTTCACACTGTCAGTATCATAGGATTATTAATAAATCTATTTAATATTAATAATTCCTACCATGAGAAAAGAAAATTACTTAATAAGATTAGAGTCAAATTATTAACAATTGATAATACGGTTATATAGTAATTAATAATACTTTCAATATGGCAATTGTCTCAATTTCATTGAATGAGGAAATTCTTGCAGAGATAGATAAGCTCCAAAAGGGTCTAGGATTTTCAGGTAGATCGGAGGTGATTCGGGCAGGGATTAGAACTTTTGTCTCGGAAGAAAAACAAAAAACAGAATTGACAGGTAAACAACATGCTGTTTTGTTTGTCATTCATGATGATGAATATGATGATATTGTATCAGGAATAAAACACAATTACGAGGATTTGATAACTACTCATCTTCATAGCAAGATTGACGGGGAAAGATGTATGGAATTATTTATACTGGATGGCGACGGAAAGCAAATTCGTGGAATCACGCAAGGCTTCCAGACTAACAAGAATATGGATACTGTTAAACTATTTGCAATTTAAAGCGGTCACACGATCAGATATTAATGTTCTATAGTTAATACGTCAGTCACATTATTTTGCAAACTCTCTTCCATATTGAGTATTTCTTGTATTTCTTTTGATGTCGTGGAAATTATTTTTGAAACAAAGAACCATGCATATGTATCTTTCAAATCACCTTTCATAGGCAGCCATTCACCAGTACCAGGACTGAATCGTATTACTTTGGTATCCTTCAATGCATTTCTTAACTTTTCACTTTTCAGATAATAGATGTTAATGTCAGTTAAGGTGCCATCTGAGAAATAAAACGGTGCATAAAAAAGATCAGTATCACCTATTTGAAAAATTGAGCCAGAATGACTTCCTGAAAAATGTAAAACATTATAGAACAGATCTTGTTCCCCAGCGAATTTGTGTGTGTGATAGTTTATCTTCACTTTGTATTCCATACCCATTCCACTCATGTTTTGAATAATCTTAGTTTGTGCTATTTATTATTAAATTTAGCTAATTTATTAATAATTATTAATAAAATTTACCCAATAAATTAATATACAAAACATACCTAGCGAAGTTATGAAAGATTATGAGGCATATGATGTCAAAGCAAGAAAGAAAGTAAAGATAATTGAGCCTAAAATTATTCAATTAAAAAATCACCGATGGGCAATTAAGGGAAAAAGTTCAGCTACCGGTTCAACAGTGTTCAGAATATTGAGTAAAGCAGAGGCGGAGCAGCTTAGAAAGTAAGGCAAGAGGACACAATGACAGAAACGCTTGGTAAAGATACAGTATACCATAGCTGTTGCATGTGTGGTTGTTTTGTACAAGAAAGAGATGAAGGGGGCTACAATAAGATTAAGACGTGGGTAAAAGGCGGCATTGTTTTAAAGACAATATGTAACATTTGTTTAGAAAAATGGATCGTCGGTGAAATAAAAAGCTCTCAACTGATTGGACTTAGAAATACATCGTCAACATTGAGATTTTAGATTAGTTTTAAAACCAAAATTTAATTAAAACATAGTAGTTCAACAGATGAACTTTGCGAAAATTTATAATAATTTTATGCATTATGACAATTCCAATTGTATCAGCATATGGTCATGGATTAGGTATCGACACAATAAAATCCATAAATGTTAATGGGAAAAAAATCGACCTAACAACACAGATTAGCCCCAGTGATGTTTCTGACGATTCAAAAAAAATCATAAACATAATCGTGACTGATGCCACTTCAGGCCAGAACGTTATGAATTCAATAATAGATTTGGGCCTTTATCACGAAGGGAGGTTGATCTTCAGAGAGAATTTTTTTCTAGATGATGGAACAGCGACCATTGAAATAGAAAACGAACGAGGTGAAATATCAGGACACTTTGATGAGCAGATCAATGCGTGGCTGGATACAGAAACACCCATCAGGATACCAAGTGTGTCATTCCAGTCAGGAGGCCTGTATCACTTTGAGATCACCTTTAAGACATTTGAGGGACAACTCGTGTCAAGTCCTATGACATATACTGCTGATGTCACAATAGCCACAAATCATACATATATTATGAAGGACAAGGTTGGAAATGACGTACCGTTTGGCATAAAGTCATACTATGATAAGATTACGGATTTTAACTATGATCCTATTACAAATACAATAACATTTGAAATGCCCTTTGACTGGAGTGAGAAGAACATATCACATCCATTGGTTGTACATGAGGAAGTTCACTTTCCAAAAGAATTCATTGATTTGTTTGTACCAAGCTACATGGGAAAAGCAAACGGAATTGATTTATTCAAATCATCTGTTACCATTGATGACTATTCTGTTGAACATGAGAGGATTGTGCACTTTGTTCTCTCCCAGGACAACATAAGGTATCTAAAGCAGGCACAAAAAGCCGCAGGAATTGAAAGTCCTGAAAACTTGGTATTCACATTGGAGGTGAGTGACAAGGTTGTTTTTCCAGTGATAGCTATGACTAAGAATGAGGAAGTTCAGGTAGATCTGTCATGGGATCCTGTAACCATAGAACCAGGTAAAAACACCAAGTTCATCTTTACATTTCGCAATGCCATGACTGGTGAGCCAATACGCAATACATCGTATGATTTTATTTTAATGCAAGGAGGTAGCGAGATTTACAGAAAGTCAGGAAACGCCCAAATTGGAGGAGGTTTCGTAGACTATACGTTTTCAGAGGGACAAACAGGCCAAACCTCAATAAGGTTCGAGAGAATTGGCGGAACCGATATGAGTACTGAGTTTGGTGTCATGGTGGTGCCTGAGTTTGGCTCATTGGCGTTCATTGTATTATCATTATCTCTGATTTCTGCCTTGCTAATTGGTAAACGGTTTACTTAGTGCCTTTCAAGAAGTTTCTTTGCGTTAGCAGGATCCAGTATTATGAGCATTCTCATCTTCAATCCGCTTGTAGAATAAAATTCAGCAGTAGTTGCTATAAGAGACTGGCTTTCTATTCCTATTTCCATTGCAGGAAATTCTAGCACTGATCTGAATGTGTCCACAGCAAACCCTGGTACATCTGAGAATGTTTTGCAATCCTGCTCATTTGCAAGGGCATTAAAGAAAGACCCGGATAGTATGTTTCCTGTCTCTGAAAGCGATGATCGGCTCAGCTTTGTAAACGAGCCGAGTATTTTTTTGCCCAAAAGCTTTGCGGCAAATCTTCGACCATCCCTTTCAGGCATATAATACAATACTCCCACGTTAATGTCTCCTGTCTGCTTCAGGTATACTGCAGACATGTTAACTGTATCTGAAAATGCAGGAGTTAATTCATCAAGATCAGATATGTCAAGAAGGTGTGTTTTGCCAATCTTGCATTGTATGGACTCTCCCAAAAGGGTAGAGAGGGACTCCACAGTTTTTGTAGAAATGCATTTAGTAAAGATCATCGCTAGTTGATCTAATTCCTTCTCCGTTATCGCAATTACCTGCATATCTTTAGTCACTATCGTTGCCTTAGAACTTTGTTGAGAACCAACCCAACGTTGTTCCTATCAAATGGCTTTACTATGTAGTCTCTCGCTCCAATTTTCATTGCGTCCTGAACAATTTGTTTTTGCTCTACTGATGTTACCATTACCACCTTGGCGGCGGGATCAATTTTCATGATCGCTCGAAGTGCCTGTATTCCGTCTGCTCTAGGCATGTTAACATCCATTGTCACAAGATCGGGTTTTTGTGCCTGATATGCTTTTACTCCTTCCACTCCATCACCTGCTTCAACTACCTCATGTGCAAGGCCGTTTGACTTTATGATGTCTTTTAGTACCGTTCTCATGAACGAGGCATCGTCAACAACTAGTATTTTTTTAGGTCCTACGCTCATTGTTTTGCACCCTTCATCGCTTCCGTTATATCGGAGGTTGAATCCTCCAGCAATTTTGTAACATCAAGCAATACGATAAGTCTCTGGCTTACCTTCACGATTCCCTTGATGTAATTGTTTGAGTCAAGAATGTTTTGCGGCGGATCATCTACGCTGTCAGTCTGAATGCGCATTACGTGATCCACTTCGTCCACCAAAAGTCCTGCAAGTGAATTTCTCAAATCTGCTACAAGGATTCTCTGCTTGGCGTTAGATTCAGCGTTGGATTTCATGCCTAATTTGTCTTTTACATCAATAACAGGCACTATCAAACCTCGCAGGTTCATTATTCCTTTAACATACGATTTGGAGTTGGGAATCTGAGTGATTGATTCTACGGCACGAATTTCTCTTACCTGCTCTATTGGTATGGCGTATTCCTCTTTTTTTTGGCCATCTGTTAGACTGAAAGTTACTACTTGAAAGGAATCCAATGCAGCTTCTTGGACTGACATCAAAATACCCTCCCATTTTTAAATAAATCTACGGATGATGCATTCGTATACATGAGAGTTATTTTTTTGTGAAAATAATAATCTAGAGTGTGTTTGCTGTGATCACACAGACATGTTATGTCATACCATTTTGATAAAAACTGCTTATTGCCCAATTTTTTCATATATCCTTTCTTTTGGATAAATACATGAGAATAGCTTCGATGATTGTATACCCATCATGGTTTCATCCTGGCCTATCACGAGATAACCGTCGTCAGTTAATGACTTGTGGAACCTTTTGAATATTATTTCTTGTGCCGCTTTCTCATAGTAAATCAGAACGTTCCTGCAGAATATCAGATGGATTTTATCTGCCGCAAAAGATGCAATGTCAGCTTGTTCAAAGACAACATATTGCTTTATCTCATCGTTTAGCTGAAATGTATCGGTGCCAATTTTTGTAAAATATTTTGTAATTATCTCTGTTGGCAGATTCTTCAAGTTTGAAGATGTGTACTGACCTTTCTTTGCGCGATTTATTGCCTCAAGACTGATATCCGTTGCCAAAACCTTGAATTGGTTTTTCATAATCCCTATTGCTTCCTTTAACATAATTGCAATACTATACGGCTCCTCTCCACTTGCCGATCCTGCACTCCAAGCGTTGATTATAGAATTTTTATTTAAAAGCCTGGGCAGCAAATTAGACACGCATTTCCATACAAAGGGATCACGAAAAAACTCTGTCACGTTGATTGAGAAACTCTTGAAAAGTAGAGCTGGCTCGTTTTCATCAGATTCCAGTATTTTTGCGTACTCTGAGCCATCCTTGACACCAACAGCCCTCATTCTTGAGCTTATTCGTCTTCCAAGAAACGGCTTTTTGAACTGAGTGAGATCTTTGCCAATCCTTTGTAGCATTATCTTCTCTATCTGTGCCATTTGTTCTGCAGAGATGATTTCAGGTACGCTCATATCACAAACATACCCTTTTCTCTGTCCTTGATTTTCATTTGTCCAGAATCCAAGTCAAAAATTACCCATCGTCCATGTTTTGAGCCCACATCCTCAGAAACCAGTTGAATTTTTTTTTCTGCAAGAATTGTTTTGATAGTTTCTACGTTTCTCATTCCTATATTGAACATATTGGACTTGCTTTCGTTTTGAAAAACATTGGCGCCGCCGGCCATTTTGGCTTTCAGTCTTGCAATGTTGGCTCCACTTGCTATCAGCTTGTCAAGAAGGGTTTGCATTGCCACATCAGCAAACTTTCCTTCCGGTTCAGGTTTTGGGTTTTGTGTGTTGTTTTTTGGAAGCATTATGTGTGCCATTCCAGCCACACCTGCGACCGAGTCATAAAGGCAAATTGCAACGCAAGATCCTACAAATGTTTGAAGTATGGATTTTTCTTTTGTTGTCAACAATAAGCCGCCCATCGGTACCTCAACTATATTGCTTGTCTGAGTTTGTTTGGTAAAGCTCATTTATCGTCCTCCTGTAGTATGTCGCCTAGCAGCGCATCAAGTTCGGAGTTTTGACCACCTACAGGATATGACGTAGTGTTATCAGATATGTTATCCAAGGATTCAGGATCTGTCTGATTTGAGTCGGAATGGTTGGCAAGAAGTTTTTTTGCATCTATTGTATTTTGCATTATTATCATGTGCAGTTTTGCCCCGCTAGAATCACCCATTAGCTCAACATCTGCTATTACAGCACAGTCCGTAGGATTTGATACATCAAGAGCTGATGTATCTATCAGAGAATGCAATTCATCATGAGTAAAATTTGGTGTTGACAAATCTACCCTGAATCCCGTTCCCCTTGATAATGCATTAAAGAAAGATCCTGTCATTATGTTGGCTACTTCTTGTATTGCAGATACTCCCATTTCGTCTATTTCACATAGATCTTCTTGACAGAGTAGTTTTGCGGCTATTTTTTTGGCGTGTTTTTGTTTTATTGTATATAGAATCTCAATGTGGGTATCACCTTTCCCGTTAAGCCGTACCGCGCACATCTTAATTTCGTCAGGCTCAAGAGTGACTTGCTTTATTTGTGATGGGCCGTTGCTGAAGACCTTTATTCTATGATCTATCCTCTCGCTTAATAGTTTTGAGAGTGCTATGGATGTCTTTGATGTTATGTATTGATTGAGAATTTTTGTAAGCGACTGAATCTCTTCTGGGTTTAAGGAAAATACAGTACTCAATTCTCACCACTACACCAACAATGCAGGATCTAAAATCAACGCAACACTGCCGTCTCCAAGAATTGTTGCGTTGGTAAATAGATCTGAGGAATGTGCTTCATTTCCTAGTCGTTTAATCACGATTTCTTGTTTTTTATCATAAGAGTCGACCACTAGACCGAAGGGTTTTCCACCCTTGTCTACTATTACTAGAGTTATTTTATCAGATTGTTGCTTGTTTTCCTCAATTCCTAAAAGCTGTGCTACGCGTACAAGTGGTACAACTTGATCTCGCAGTATTATTGCTTCCTTGCCATGGATACTTTTGATCTGGTTTGGCTCAACTACTACAGTAGTGGTGATGCTGGAAAGCGGAAGCACATATTTGTCGCCTGCGACGTTTATCAAGAGACCTCCGATTATAGAGACGCTCAGTGGGATTGTTAGTACAATTACGGTTCCTTTACCCTCTCGTGTGGTTATTTTTACACTCCCACCAACTGATTCCACTTGAGTGATCACTACATCCATGCCGACACCCCTACCAGAAACGTCAGTTACTTCTTTTGCGGTGGAAAGTCCAGGAGTTCCAAGCAGATTGATTGCATCATCATCAGACATTTTTATTGCTGCCTCTTCACTAATCAATCCCTTTTCTACGGCTTTTGCCTTCAAGCGATCCAAGTTTATGCCTCTACCGTCATCCTCTATTTTGATTCCTACATGGTCACCTACGCCGTATGCTGTAAGCTTGATGGTTCCGATTGGAGGCTTGTCCGAGGCCTGACGCTCGTCTGGTTTTTCTATTCCGTGATCTACGCAGTTTCTCAGTATGTGCAGTAATGGATCTGTTATTGCATCAAGAACAGTTCTGTCCAGCTCTATTCCAGAGCTGTCCATTACAAGGTTTACTCGTTTGCCAAGCGAGGCTGATGTATCCCTTACAAGTCTTGTGAATCTGCTGAACACTTGATCAATTGGTACAAGTCGCAATTTCATTGACTGGTATTGAAGATCTGTTGTCAGTCTGTCAAGCTCTATCATTACCTGCCTTGAATCATCACCGCCCTTTGCAAGCGACTGCTCTAATCGCATTTTTGATATTACCAATTCACCAACCAGATTTACAAGCGAGTCGAGATCGGACATTTTGACTCGGATGGTCGGAGACTTTGCTGCAGTGGTAGATGCTACAGTGTTTAGTTGCACATCATCTGGATGCTCTAGCATCTCAAGGTATGGTTTTAGATCAACTTTCTTTTTTTCATCCGCTATAAGCTCACGTAGCAAGTCTATACATTTGAAAAGGGCGCTAGCCAGATTAGGAGATAGTTTGTCTTGACCTTTTCTTATGTTGTCAAAAATATTTTCAATGTTTTTGCACAATTCACGTGTATCATCATATCCCATTGTTGCAGACATTCCCTTTACCGTGTGGGCGGAACGGAATATTAGATCGAGGTATTCTCTATTCTCAGGCTCCTCCTCAAGTTTTAGAAGCGTATCATTTATCGTTTCAACATGTTCTAAAGCTTCGGCAACGTACATTTCTCGATAATTATTTTGAGACAAGTCGATTAACCTCCTCAATTATTGCTATTGCAATTTTCTCAGGCGGGAGCAACACATCTACTGCGCCAAGATCATGTGCTGCTTTTGCCATGCCAAAAACCACCGAGGATTGCTCGTCTTGGGCAAAGGTCTTACCACCGCGTCTTTTTATGGTCTTCATGCCAAATGCACCGTCGTGGCCCATGCCAGTAAGTGTCACGCCTATTGTGTTAGACCCAAAGTGTTCTGCTGCAGATATCATCGTCACATTTGCAGCTGGGCGTACACCAAACCTTTTTGGTCCATTGACAAGATTAACACGGAGTTGGGCGTCAACCTCCATATGAAGATCGCCCGGTGCGATCAGAGCTGTTCCTTCTGTTATAAGATCACCGTTTTCTGCTTCCTTGATTATAATTTCCGCTGCTTCGTCTAGCCTTTCGGCAAACTTTTTTGTGAATCCTTTTGGCATGTGTTGTACCACAAGAATTCCAGCCCTGATGTCAGCAGGAAGAGCTGCAAGAATTGCCTGTACTACGTTGGGTCCTCCGGTAGATGATGCAATTGTGACCACTACGGATGCTGCTTGGGAGGAAGCAACAGGCTTCTTTGCAGGTTTTAAGCTCTGAATTTTTTCTAATACCATTTTGTAAGGATCGCATTTGGCAGCAGCTCTGATTTTCTCCACAAGTGTTTCCTTTAGCTGATTTGTCTCTTCCGGATTGGTCGTAGATAATGGCACAAAGTCAATGGCTCCGTTTTCTAATGCATCGAGTACTATCTTTGCGCCGTTCTGGCTGAAGCTGCTAACTAGAATTGTGGGAATTAATGATCCTTTTTTTACCATCTCTTCAATGAATGTAAGGCCATCCATTCTCGGCATTTCCAAATCCAATAGTATTACGTCAGGTTTTTGTATCGAGATTTTACGAAGCCCCTCGATTCCATCCCTTGCTATATCGTATACATGAATGGACTCGCTTGACACCAGATCCTTAAGGTAAGTGCCCATGTAGCTAGAATCATTAATTATAAGGACGTTGATTTGGGATGAAACCGATTTTGTGAGCATCACGTCATCTCCTGATGACGCTTTGGCATCATATAGTGTCTTGAAAATCTAGATAACATACTGAACGGCATTGAATTTTGTACAATCAAATCGCAATATAGCATCAAGTATGTTTGATGTGATCATACAATGCCGCAGTACATCCTGCTTTCAATTATTCCTTATATTGCGTAACTTGTTCTTTAATTCCTTCTCTACTTCCCTTGCTCTTTGCGCAGACAGTTTCACATTATTATAAAATGACGGATCGTTTTTTTCCAAAGCCCGTTGTTCAAGTTTGTCTAACTGCTTTATTACATCCTGCAGGTATTCTATACCCCACTGGTAGCCGTCTGCTTGACTTTGTTCTCTGCTCTCTTCTACCTCGATTCTATCGTAAATTTCCTCTAGTTTTGGTACTTTTGCATCCATGCAGGATGCCGACGCAGTCTTCATATTAAATTAGAAGGAATTTTCTTGTTCGGATCTGCTCCAAACTGGCACAAATTCAGGCATAACAGCCCGAATTGGAACTTTTTACTCCCTGATTATCTGAGTGGGCTGAATTCCCTGTTCATCTTCCTTGAATACCTCTGCAAGCTCTGGCGGTATGTCATCAAGCGAATGTATGGTAGGGTCGTCTAGGTCTTCGGTGGGCTCTTTGGCTGGCTCTTTAGAGGTGTTTTGCGCTGTCTGGACTTTTGGTTTTGGCTGTTCGGCTTGTTTTTGGCCAATGAGCAGACTTTCAATATCAAGTAGTATTACCAGCTTTTCATTTACTTTGGCAATTCCCTTTACATAATGGTATGAGTCAAATGCTCCCTGCGGCGGCTGCTCTATTTCTTGCGTCGGTATTCTGATGACCTGATCAACCTCATCTACAAGCAAGCCAGTAAGTGAGCCGTTAGTGTCTGCCACGAGTATTCTTTGCTTAGAATTAGAAGTCTTCTGCGAGTCAAGACCTAGCTTCTTTTTGACATCAATAACAGGTATTATCAGCCCCCTGAGATTCATTATGCCCAGAACGAATGGTTCCGATCTAGGTACTTTGGTTATTTTCTCTACAGCACGAATCTCCCTTACCTGCTCTATTGGCATTGCATAGTCTTCCTTCTTTCCGCTAGAATTGATTATGTTAAATGAGACGACTTGAACTGAATCTCCAGATGTCTGTGTCAGCATTACCTAATAACCTCACTTTGCACTAATTCGATTTTATTTATTCAGATATAGAATGATGTTTGTGTGAAAAAATCACACAGGTCCTATGGTTGGCTTTACAAAGTCAAGGACGTGTGTTGCTAGGTAGTCTGATAACAGAGCATCCATTACGAACATTACGACGGATCCTATCACCAAGAGCAATGCTATATGATAGAATACAGTCTTGTAAAGGCCTCCCTGAGCGACTTTCAGCGCCATTGCGCTTATTACAGATGTCATAAGAACCATGAGCGGCATCATCATAGCCATAAATTGAGGATCAATAGGGGTAAGGCTGAGAGTGTCGTTTGAGACATCTACTGTATTTACAAGATCAAAGAATATTGATGTTAGTTTATTCATGAGTCCAAAGACTGCGAGCGTAAGTGCATGAAGCACTACTATGATGGTCTCAAAAGTTTTTGCAGTTTGCGTCCTTTTAGCTCTTAGCTCGTTTATCTTTGTGGTGATATCGGCAACATGGTTTCCAGCAAGATTAAGGTTGGCTCCCTTGTCCATCGCAAACGATACTACTTCGTTTCCATTTGCAATAACTTGGCTGCCAGTGTCACGAGAGAACAGCTCAAAGCAAAGTTTTTGCTCTACTCTGTGCTTTATGCGGTTCTTAAATCGCTCAAGATGTACCTGTAGTGGCCCAAAATCGCTTCGGAGCACCGCCTCAAGAGTGCTACCCACCGAACCTATAGTTGCATATATCTCGCCGAAATGCCTTACGAACTCTGGATACCAGTTGTTTATCTCTTTTAGTTTCTGTTCCATTTTTCTTGCATAAAGACCCGGATAGAATAATGGGGCTGCAGCGATTCCCACTATGAGTGTTGTTGGAAGGATGTTTGTGAACAACAAAACAACACCTATTCCCACGCCTGCTCCTACTGCCATGTATATTTTCAATCTGAATTTAAAATCCTCGTCTGCGGACTGGTATCCCAATATATCACGTGGGAACATGATATACATCATGAATACGAACGCGCTCATGCTTGCTGCCACTCCTATAAACGACATAAGCAGTATTGATTCAGAGTTTGACTGGCCCATTAGCATGCTCATAATAGAGTTTGCTGCTATCATGAATGCGGCAGTAGACATTAGTGTGTAAAACATTTCCAAGAATAATTTTTGATTCTCAAGCTTTCTTTCGTATACGATTGAGTAAGTCATAACTGTGGATTTTAGCTCATCAGCAAAGAACGTCTTTAATGCGTCTCCAAGTCGGATTACTTGCGCCAGCTTTATCAAAAGCTGCTTTAGTTGATCAGTTTTATCAGATGATACTTTTTCTGCGATCATCTCTAGGGCTCTAGATATACCAAAGCTCCAACCCACTCCTATCTGATATACGTCGCGAAATGCGGCAGTATATTTTCCATAGTTAGTATCACGTGTGGTTCTGATAAGATCTATTCCGCCTATTTCACCTGTAGATATACTGTACAGAAATGCAACAAAGTAGACAAATTTTTCATCGCTTTTTTGCATGTTTGCAAGAGATAGTTTTTTGAAAAGCGGAATCTGAATCATAGTGCATCCAGTTCCTTGTAAAAGGCCTCAAGTCCTATTTCCCTGCAATGAGATATCGAGTCAAATACGTCATAAAAATTAAAGATTCTTTTTTCCATCATTTTTTGAAGTATTCTAGCTCGTAATTCCAGCTCTTCGTACAATAGACCTTCGTCTTTTTTTGACATGCCTCGTTTCTCAAGCACTTTTTGTACAAATAGCGCACTGCTTCCTTTTCCCCGGAATTTTACTTCATCAGTTCCCGGATCCCAGTTAAACACAGGAATGAACATTACGTTACCACCCTCCGGATTGTATCCGAGAATTTCGTTAATTGACAGAACACGTCTTACTCGCTTTCCTCCCGGCCCTTGCACTGCACCCTGGAAAAGCGCTATGTTGAGGTTTTCCACGTTAGTCTTTGGAATGAGCATTGGCGGATTTGTGATTCTTTGAATGAGGGCAGTCATGTTTGCTGCGTGGAAAGTGCTTACGACGGGGTGGCCTGTCTGCATAGCCTGAAACGCAATGTTTGCTTCTGCCCCTCTGATTTCTCCTACAAAGATATAGTTTGGACGCTGTCTTAACGCTGCTTTTAGCAGATCAAACATCGTAACACTAGACTGCTCGTTTCCAGTATCCCTTGTTTGCTCAGTAATCCAGTTGGAATGAGGTAGTGTAAGTTCAGGCGTATCCTCGATTGTGACTATCTTCCAGTTTGAAGGTATGAAGGCAGTAAGTGCCATAAGAGTAGTGGTCTTACCTGACGCCGTCTCTCCGTTGATAAACACGCTCATTCCCTCATTGAGCATCATCCACATGTAAGCTGCCTCGCGGAAGTCAAGGGCCTTTGATGTGAGGACCTGCGTGATCGAAAGCGGTGTGCTTGCAAATTTTCTTATCGTAGCGTTGGTACCCTTTCTTGAGATATCCTTTCCAAATACGATGTTAATTCTGGAACCATCAGGCAGGACTGCGTCTACTACAGGCCTTGCATGTGATATGGTTTTTCCAAACTGTTCAGACATGCTAATGATCAGTTCGTCTATTTCTTCCACTCCCAGGAATAACGGACACTTGAGGGCACCGAAAGACTTGTGTATTATGTAGACGTTTCCTGCGCCTATAATCGAGATGTCTTCAAGGTTAGAGTCTGCAAGGAAAGGATCCAATATTCCTGTTCCAGCCCTTTTTTGCAGAAAGTGATAACGCAGGCCAACCCAGTCTTTTTTGTTGACAGGTAATGATTTGAGCTTGTACACATCACCAAGTGAGGAATAATCCACTGGGGCATCGGTAAGCTGTACGTGATCTTTAAGGTAGGTTTCTATCATGTTGAATCTTTCTGTGATTTCTACTGGCGGTGCAAACTCGGCTGACTGTACTGCGAACATTTTATCTGCAACTTCCATCAGTTTTCTATCTGGCATGTCCGGTTCCACTATAACATATTCCATGTAACCGTCATCGGATGTTGTGTGTGGGTTTATGTGCACATACGTCTGCTCGGAAACCGGATAAATGAGGTTCGGCTCTTTTAGTTTTTTGTGTTCTGCTTGCAGCTGTTCCGTGAACAAGGGAAGCGGGTTTCCCCTTGCAGTATAATTTTCCATATAATTTAGCAGATGTGGTGATTTTTTCAGCTCTTCAATGAATCTTGGATCTCTTACCTGTGAAAAATCAAAAGGCAAAGCTATCCGTCCTCCACGAACTCACCTAGGCATTAGCCATTGAGATTGGAACTATCTTTATACCAAATGTCATATCCACATCAAATGCAAATCCAGAATCGGTGTTTTCTTTTGCTCCTATCAGCTTGACAATCCTAAGTGTTTTTACATCCTTTCCTCCGATATTTGTAGTACCAAGCTTTAGGTATACATCGACGCCTCCTTTGACTCTCATTCTAAGGTCAGGCGGAATGTCTTCTGGGTGTATGGTGATTATAACTCCCATGCCGCGCGCTACAAGGTATTTGCATTGTGTGAAAAATTCCAATATTCTACTGGCATCGGAGAAAACTGTCAATAGTGAAAGCGAGTCTATTACCACACAGTTATGCTCTTTGAAGCTGTTCCCGATGTATTTCCCAACTACTGGAAGTAGATATGCGGACTGTTCCTTGTTCCAGTGTACTCCATACATATGCAACGGCATGATTGTCAGCCTGTTTCGCAGGAATGCAGTTGAAAAGTTGAACGTGATCGATTTCATGTTTTCAATGTATTCCTTTACAGTGTTTTCAGTGACACAAAGTATTTTTTTGCCAGAATCAAGGAATCCTTTCATGAATTGTGCTGCTAGAGCGCTTTTGCCGGTTCCATGATCTCCTTCAATTAACATCAATGTTGGAAATGGGATACCGCCGCCAAATTGTCTATCTACTTCCTCGTTGCCGCAAGGCAGGATCTCAGTCAACGCGTATACTCCTCCTCATAAAATACAATAGGTCTGCTACAATCTTCAATGTAGATTCTGAAAAAAAAATTGATATAAGATGGTGTTTGGTTTTTTCGAACGAATATTACGGAACCGAATATGTTCTGGCTGTAACTACTCCGTTGTTGGATGATACTACAGCTGTCACAAGACCACTGTCTATGGTCTGGCTTACTCTGCCACGTGCAGTTAATGTCTCTCCATTGTTGAGTATCTTTGGATCTATGTTGTCATTTGAGATTGATTGCCTGCACCAATTCCCGCTTGCAGGAAGAGGATTGCACTCTTCAGAATACGTTAGCGATTCTGTTCTATTCCAGGGTGAGCTGCTTATTTGGTACGTTATAAGAACGTCAAAGTTTGTAAAATTCCACATTTTTTCCGTTCCAAGATTTTCAATCTCAAACTGCACGTATCCGTTTACAGCATCCGTAACTGTAAATGAAGACATCGCCATGTTCGTCTTTAGAATTGAATTTTCAATTTCTGCTATTTCCGATGAAGCCTTGTTGATTGATACGGTTTGATCTATCATGTTAGGAAGTGTCAGCATTACATATATCATTGAAAACATCACAATGCCGCCTGCAATAGCTACACTTAGGCCCAATCAGCATCCCTCGTGCTATGTCGAGAAAACATAATCTGTGTATACGCCGTTTGGAGCAGCAACTCTTAATGTGTAGGTTGTACCAACAGTTAATTGCGAATCAGTTATTCTGATTTGCACTGTATCCATTTTCTGAATCATGCTAGGAAGAGTTTGGAATCTCCATGTATCTTCTCCGCCTGCGGCATTATACGGTATGCGTTGAGCTGCACCTGTAGGTCCAAAGTAGATATCCATTGATGTAGGTGCTGTGATAGGATCAATTCCTATGTTTTTTACCCAGACTTCCAAGTTGGGTGGGCTGTCAGTAGCATTGCGCAAAACGTGTATTACTTTGATTTTTGTAAGCATTTCATTTTTCTGATTTTGTGAGGTTGCCGTGAATGTGGATTCAAAAGATCCCACCTGAGACATGACGACTCCTGCAATTGTGGTAGCCACAACTATTGAAGCTATAATCAATATCGCTTCTGTCATTACGCTTGATGCCATGGCTTAGCTACCTCCTTTTTTCCTGTGAGAGGTCAGCCTGGCATAGTATGCGTCTGCTTCCTTGTCGTTTAGGCCGACGATCTTGGAGAACTTGTATAGCTGCTCGATTGATTCTTCAACCGACATGTTAGAGTTTTTGAGCATTTCAATTATGTTGTAAATTGTGCTTTCGTCTTCTGGCTTGAGTCCCATCAACTTGCATTGCTCTACTAGTAGATCTATGCAATCATCTCCTTTTTCTTGGAACATCTCACCTACAAGCTCAATTATTGCCATCATGTTTGCAACAGACAGACTTCCGCTGAATAATGGTTTCATTACAGAGTCCATCGGATTGTCAAGATCCGTTCCTTTTACCAGATTGTCCATCTCGCTTCCTCGGACTATTGCTTGAGGCGACGGTTGAGGTGCTGACGGTTGTGATTGCTGTATGGCTCCTGTTGTGGCCTGCACCATTACCGGAACTGGGTTGTTCTGAACTTGGGTTTGTACGGGTTGAACAGGGTTTGTATTGCTTAGATGTTGGGCGTTTTGCATGTTTACTTGTTGGGCATTGAGTATTCCCTGCTTGAGAGGCAGTGAGGGGTCGGATAGGTTTGAGAGATCAAGGGCTTCAAAGTACTTGCGCATAAAGTTAAGCGGATTTGAGATTTCTGCCTGAAATGCCTTCATATCTGTGAGCGTTCCTTCGAACGATTCGGTAAGAGTATCGACGCTTTCCTTTGTTACTTTCATATCCTCCTTGATTTTGTTGAGATCTTTTTTGAAGGTGGTAAGATCCTTTTCTACTGGCTCGAATTTCTGGTCTATTAGTTCGCGGATCTTGTTTTCGTCAAATCCGGACATTGCGGTTGCTGCAGGTATTGCTTCTGTCGTTATAGTGTCATTTGGCGTATCGCTTCCGCCTGCAAGAAGTGCATCAAGCTCCGCATTGGCGCCCCCAATCTTTGCAATGTCCACATTATCTGGGTTTTCGGTATTTGGTTGATCTGTTGTTGCACTGTCCCCGATTATCTCACTTAACAGTGGATCTGTCTCAGTCGCTACTGGCTGTGGCTGCTTGATTCCAGAGTTTTTCGCTGTAAACTTTGGTATTCCTACCAAAACTACTGCAATTATGCTTACTGGGATTACAAAGTAGTAAATAGAATAGCTGATATCGAATAAGAGTTGTGGAAATGCCTCGTACAGAACTAGGCCGTAAACACCTATTGCGCTTCCTGCAACAAATGTTCTGAATCCTTCGGTGAGGCTGTTAAGAGTTTTAGTTAAAAAAGAAAAAAGGTTGCTTGGAGCAATCATAAAAACACTCCATTGTTTATCCTAGGTCCACTACTGAAGTTGTTATTGGCGGT
>NZ_CBTY010000003.1 GCF_000723185.1 Candidatus Nitrosotenuis uzonensis | reverse complement strand
ATGGCTAGTTTGTTAAATTATTAGAGATTTTTTAGGGCATAAAGCAGATCTCTGCCATCATCAGGCAGGTAAGTCTCAGGATAACAATTGAGCATATGTCCATTTTCCACTTTATAAAACTCCCAGAATTTGCAGTCCCAGTCTTTCATGAATTGAGTGTTGTCATATGTCCAGTCAAAGCCGCTTGATATAGTATCATCTGGATAGCTAGGACCTCTGATCAGCGTTATTTCGTTTTTTTCATAATCTACAATTATTTGTGAGCTTAACGCATTAGGATACAGGTAGACTACGTTAGGATGGCTTGTTATGGCGTCAAACTCCGTCTTTGTTACAAATTCGTTGTGAAGTAGGATTATTTTGTCATATTGTTGCAGTATTTTTGGATTTTTATCAACATCTATATCGTCAATTACTTGATATCCTAAAAACTCGAGTATCCTAAAGCCGTTCCCGCTTGCAGAGAAGGTCTTTTCATACGAATCTGGGATTTTTGCACTCTTGCATGATTCACAGTATCCAGCATAATAATCATGGATTCCACCCCAATCATACGCACCTTGCGTAAAGATTGGATAGATCACGGCAACATTACCTTCTGCTCTAAGAATATCGTAATCCCTATAGTAATCAAGTTCAGGCATTTTTGAAGCTCGGTAAGCCGAAAAGGAATCTTGTGCTACCATGTTTTCGGATCCGTTACTTACAACAAGAAATGCTATCATAAGCATCATTGTAAAGGTGATACCAATCATTATAGCACTAAAATGACCTACCATCATCTGACAGATTTTTTAATTCAATTAAAAATCAAGTTTGTTCAAACTGAACAGTGGTATTTGAATAAAAAAGAAGTGAAATCAGGATTTTATCCTAGATCTACTACTGAGGTTGTTATGTTTGGAATCAGCCTCTCAATTGTAAGAGGTGAGCCTGTCGGTACGATTACTTCAGCCTTTATTGTATCAAGCGCCTGAGGCCTTTCATTGTTGGCATATGCGATTGCAATTGTTGCGTGTTCGCCTTGGTCCAAGATTGCGTTGTTGTTCCTGTTTACGCCAAAGTAGATGATAGCTTTTGTTGCATTTGGATTGTTTTCGGTTACTGGATTTTGTGAAATCCAACCAGCAGCTTTAGCAGCTGTCATAGCACTTGTGAGGTTAGTGTATATGCCGTTTGTCAGTATTCCTGCATAGATGTTATCATATTGGACTGTGTTACTGTAGTATTTGATTGCCAATGTACCCGAGTTGAGGTTTACTGATGAACCACCAGATGCCAGTTTGACTGGTACTGCTGTGACGTTTAGTTTACCACCAGTAACATGACCCGATCCTGTGACTTTGCCGGCTATCTCTAACGCGCTACTTGATTCCTCCAAGCTTGAGACGATTGCTGTCTTTGCTCGTTGCGTTGTA
>NZ_CBTY010000002.1 GCF_000723185.1 Candidatus Nitrosotenuis uzonensis | reverse complement strand
TCCTGTACTTACATCACCTGAACCGACCACCATGCCTGAAACCTCTAGGCTGCTTGATGCTTCGCCTAGGCTTGAGACAATTGTAGTCTTTGCCTTTTGTGTTGTAGAGAAACCCATGTTGAGAACGACAAAAGCTAAAGCTGCTGCCACGATTACAAGAACCACTATAACTATGGCAGCTTCAAGTCCTGCAACACCCCTACGATTTCTCATGCATGGAACTGTTATTCTAAATCTATATCATCTAGTTTGTTTATGTTGATCGAACAAACAGTATCCATAGTTTTCTTTCTGAATTAAAATAAAAAAGAAATTGTGATTATTTTTGGGATCACTTAACCCAGGTCTACAACGGACGTTGTAATTGACGGTACGTTTCTTTCAACGGTCAGCGGTGCACCTGTTGGCACAACAACTTCAACTCGCACTTTGTCAAGTGATGTTGGTCGCTCGCTTGCTCCGTGTGCAATTGCAAGTACTGCGTGTTCGCCTTGGTCCAGAATTGCATTATAGGTACCAATGCTTACTGTCCAGTAAACGATTGCTTTTGTGGTTGACGGTGCTGCTTTTGTGATTGGGTGTATGGCGGTGCTGAATGTGCTTGGGTGATCTACTTGTGCGCGTGTAAACGCCGATGTCAAGTCCGATCTTGTAACACCAAGTGTTCCAACATAGATGTTATCG
This sequence comes from Candidatus Nitrosotenuis uzonensis, assembly GCF_000723185.1. Taxonomy (NCBI): domain Archaea; kingdom Thermoproteati; phylum Nitrososphaerota; genus Candidatus Nitrosotenuis; species Candidatus Nitrosotenuis uzonensis. Next base: position 234 of record NZ_CBTY010000002.1, on the reverse strand, counting down.
TACTGGACTGAGTTGCTCAAGTATTTGATCGATGCGGTTGTGTTTGCCAAGTTAACCGATTCTCCGCCAGATGCAATCTTTAGTGGGATTGATGTGACGTTAAGGTACGGTGTTGTTGAACATCCACCTGCAGAAGTCGTACAACCAGCGCCTGTGACTTTGCCTGAAACCTCTAGGCTGCTTGATGCTTCGCCTAGGCTTGCGACAATTGTAGTCTTTGCCTTTTGTGTTGTA
>NZ_CBTY010000001.1 GCF_000723185.1 Candidatus Nitrosotenuis uzonensis | reverse complement strand
GTGGGTTTAGCAGACATTCAGTGTACGTCAATGGCGCGGCTTTATTTAGATTTGGGTAAATATCGGATTTGCGAGCGGATCAAATTTAATAGACGCAACGATGTACCATACCCAATGGATGACTTTGAAAAAGAATATCCCGGGTTTGACTGGAAAAACACTCCTGCGTACAAGCATCCTGGTGGTAAGGATTGCCCGTGCCCAAAACACGAATACATCAGAGAGCAGATCAACTTTGCAAGGACTGTAAACCAGACAAGCAAGGAGGCTGCCAAAGTCACACTCAAGTTCTGCCCTGAGCACTACAAGGTATACATGGAAGAGGTCATTCCGGCAATGCCGCTCAAGTACAAGATTCTCACAAAGATTGCATTAAAGCTTGGAGCAATACAGCTTGAAAAGCTCACACATATGCAATCGGATCTTTGCTTTTACTGCAAATTCGGTTCTGGCGGACATGGAAAAAAGAGCGAGCTGCCGCCCATACAATAGTTAGATAGGCCCAATTAGGATTTTTGGTTTGTTAGGGGTATCGTGATGACATTTTTTGCCGCATACTGGACAGACCTTTCGGTCCAAAAATATGCACTGGCAGATGTGCGTTTTCAGATAGCTTTCCGCACCCTTGGAATATTCTCCCGTCCCATTGCAAAATGGACACTGTGTACCCAAAAGCTCAATGGCGCCTTTGCCTTTGCAAAGAACGCACTTTTCTGCGCTCAACCAGATCTGATCTGGTCTTGGTGATTAAAATCCCTTCGCCTTGCGTTTGTAAAAACTTGTCAAGCTTTATACAATATCGGAACAAAGGGCGCATGTGCCAATAGAGGACACGTCCGAATTTGTCTTGGCCCTGGAAAACGCCGGCGAGCTAAAGAGGGTAAAAACACAGGTAGACTCTGAGCTTGAAGTTGCCGAGATATTGCGACGAGTGATGTACTCTAATGGGCCGGCCGTTTTGTTTGAGAATGTAAAAGGATTTGATATACCTATTTTAGGAAATGCGTTCGGTTCTGTCAAAAGACTGCAGATAGGCCTTGGCATGGAAAATTTTGAGGAGATTGGCCAGAGGATTGTAGAGATGACAAAAATGGACATACCGTCTGGAATCTTGGGAAAGCTCAAAAAGCTGCCTGAGCTCTCAAAGATGGGAGAAATATTTCCAAAGCTGGAAGATGATGGCCCTGTCACAGAAGTGGTTGAAAAGTCACCGTCGTTCTCAAGCCTCCCGATTCTAAAGACATGGCACAAGGATGCTGGTCGATTTATCACACTAGGGCTTGTTGCAACAAGGCACCCGGATACTGGAGTGAGGAATCTTGGCGTATACAGGATGCAGATACTTGATGAGACGCATGCGCTGATGCACTGGCAAAAGCACAAGCGCGGAGCTCACCACCACGACATACAAAAGGAAAAAGGCGGCAAGATAGAGGCCGCGGTCATCATTGGTGCTGATCCTGCAACGGTATTTTCTGCAATCGCTCCTGTACCGGAGGGGCTTGACAAGTATTTGTTTGCAGGCATTACTCGAAAGAAGGGAATAAGGACGGTAAAGTGCAGGACAGTAGACCTTGAGGTTCCTGCAAACGCCGAGATCGTTCTTGAAGGTTATGTGGATCCCTCAGATATCAGGGGCGAGGGTCCGTTTGGCGACCATACAGGATACTACACTCCTGTAGAGCCATATCCTACCTTCATACTGACTGGAATTATGAGGAGGAAAAAACCCATCTATGTCACTACTGTTGTAGGCAAGCCTGTTCTGGAGGACGCGTACGTAGGCAAGGTAATAGAAAGATCGTTTTTGCCGCTCATCAGGATGTTCCATCCTGAAGTGGTGGACTTTGCAATGCCTGCGTCAGGGTGGTTCCAGGGCATGGCAATCATATCAATTAAGAAGCGCTATCCGGGCCAGGCAAAGAAGGTGATGATGGGCCTGTGGGGCACAGGTCAGCTGGCACTCACAAAGATCTTCATAGTGGTGGACGAGGATATCAACGTGCATGATATCAACGACGTAATATGGGCAATTACTACAAGGATGGATGCTGCGCGCGATGTCACAATCATAAACAATACGCCAACTGACACGCTGGATCCCGCATCACCTCTTGTTAATCTGGGCTCCAAGTTGGGAATAGATGCTACGCAGAAAACAGCTGAGGAGGGATTTGCAAGGGAGATTCAAGAAAAGGTCATGGTTGACGATGGTACAAAACATCTTGTGGATTCCAGATGGAAAGAGTACGGCATCTAGTGCATGCGCACGGTGTTGTAAAAGTTGTCGCGCTCTTCGACTGAATAGCCAATCTGATGTATTGCATCAATTATCTTTTTTCCGGTAAGCTCAGTTGAGCGCGCGCCAGTGCAGGAGACGACCTCCTCGCCAATGAGCGTGCCGCCAAAGTCGTCGGCTCCGTATTGTAATGCGACCTGCGCCATGCCGACGCCGTTTGTAAGCCATGATGATTGGATGTGGTTTATCATCCCATCAAATACAAGGCGTGATATTGCAATCATCTTTAGTAGCTGCATTCCGCCTACGCCGTACATTACAAGGTTTTCTTTTTGCATCAAGGTGTTGTTAGGCTCAAAGCTCCACGGTATGAACGCCATGAATCCGCCGGTCTTTTCCTGCAGTTTGGCAATTTTCTCAAAGTGAGACGATATGTCAGATGCCGTTTCGACATGGCCGTACATCATTGTTGCAGATGCAGGAAGCCCCATGGTGTGTGCTTCTTCCATGATTCTGAGCCAGTCATCGCTGGAGATTTTCTTTGGGCTTATGATGTCCTTGACGGTATCGACTAGGATTTCGGCGCCAGCTCCTGGAATTGACTGCAGTCCTGCAGACTTGAGTCTTGATAGCACTTCTTTTGTAGATGTCTTTTCGATTCGCGATATCATATCTATCTCAGATGGTGAGAGGCCGTGAACTCCAATGTGCGGATATTTTTTTCTGATCATTGAGAATGCATCCTCATAGTATTCGATTCCAAGGTTCGGATTATGCCCCCCTTGGATGAGGACCTGTCTTATCTGGAACATCTCCCATGCAGTTCTAACGCGTGCCTCTATCTGCTCAAGCGATAGCGTGTATGCATCGTTGTGCCCCGGAGGTCTGTAGAATGCACAGAATTTGCAGTCTGTGACGCAGACGTTTGTGTAATTTAGAATTATGTTGTTTACAAAGGAGGCCTTTTTGCCAAAGCGCTTTCTTGTTATGTGTCCTGCGACAAGCCCCATCAGGTGCACGTCATCGGATTTGAGTAGCCTGAGTATGTCGTTGCCGGACGGGCGCGTTCCGGAGATTGATTTTTCCAAAATATCGCCAATATCGCTGGTGTGCATCTGCTCAGTGATTTGGCTCAAACTGTGTGTGATGGTCTTTGCATGTTATTTAATTCTTGAGCGTTCTGCTGCAGATAGAGCAAAGTTTTTGGCACGTTATTTTTAATTAGGGCGCCGCGGCGAGATCCGACATGGTCAGTGGCCTTGAGATAAGAATGAGTCGGATTTTGCGCAAAGGCAAGATGTTGTGCATTCCGATGGATCATGGAATCTCAAGCGGGCCGATTGAGGGTCTTGAGAATCCTGCATCGATAATATCAAGATGCGAGACTCACGGCCTTACAAGTGTGATAATTAACAAGGGAATAATCAAGTCGTTGCCAAGACCTACAAGGGTCGGAATTTTGGCGCATTTTTCTGCAAGCACATCACTATCTATGTCACCTAATAGGAAGATGCTCACAGGCAGTGCGGAAGAGGCTTTGCGTCTTGGAGCAGACGGAGTGTCGCTGCACATCAACGTGGGTGGAAAGGAGGAGCCAGAGATGCTAGAGCAGCTTGGCAGGATCTCCGAGCAGTGTCATAACCTAAACGTGCCGCTGCTTGCCATGATGTATCCAAGAGGAGAGAACATCAAGAACCCGCATGACCCGGAAATTGTAGGACATGTTGCAAGAATAGGGGCAGAGCTTGGAGCAGATATTGTAAAGACGCTGTACACCGGGGATGTGGATTCTTTTGCCAAGGTAGTCAAGTCAATACCAGTACCAGTGGTAATTGCTGGCGGCCCGAAGGCAAAGACTGATGCTGACATTTTACAGATGACAGAAGATGCTATGAAGGCAGGTGCCAAGGGGGTCACCTACGGCCGCAACATCTTTGCGCACAAGAGTCCCGAGAAGATGGTCGGAGCTCTTGCTGCCATAATATTTGGAAAGGAATCAGCAAAGGAAGCAGAAAAAAGACTTGGAAAAAAATAAGCATCTTGTAATTCTGCCAAAGGTTTCAAAGGCAGCACTTGCAAAGTTTCTGATTTCACTGGAAAGGGAAGGAATCAAGACAGTGTATGCAGACCCAAAAACATTAGGCAGATCAAAGATGGCTTCTATGTATCCATCTCCTGCTGCCAAGATGGTTGTGCTCGAAAAGGACGTCTCAAGGCCAAAGGGAAAAAAGGTCGGCAAGCGCTTCAAAGTGCTATCAAATACTGACATAGAGGGAATTTTTACGGAGGCAAAGAAAGGCCTAGACTTTGTTATTATAGAGGTAAAGGACTGGAAGATAATTCCGCTTGAGAACATAATTGCCAAGCTTCACAAGATGCACACTGAGATCTTTGCAATGGCAAGGACGCCTGAGGAGGTAAGAAAGATGTTCTCGATTCTTGAAGTCGGAGTGGATGGAGTGATTTATGAGGCAAGCTCTGTTGCAGGTGTCAAAGAGGCCATGACGTACCTTGGCAGCAGCAGCTTTGAGCTAGGACAGGCAAAGATAATTGACATCAAGGCAGTCGGCGATGGTGAGCGAGTTTGCGTCGACACTGCATCCATGTTGCACCGAGGAGAAGGGATGCTGATTGGGAGTAGGTCAAACTTTTTGTTTTTGGTTCACAACGAGTCTGTCGGTTCCTCATTTACATCGCCAAGACCGTTCAGAGTGAATGCCGGCGCGGTGCACTGCTATACGCTATCTCCTGATGGCACTACCAAATATCTTTCCGAGCTGGAGACAGGTGCAGAGGTCATAATTGTTGATTCAAAGGGAAATGCAAGGAGGGCAACTGTGGGCCGCTCAAAGATAGAGAGAAGACCAATGCTGATGATAAAGGCACAGATAGGAGACGAGATAGGCGGAATAATAGCACAGGATGCTGAGACCATCAGGTTTGTCAGGCCCGGAGGCCACCTTGTTTCAGTAACACACCTCAAAAAGGGTGACACGGTGCTAGTCTATGCAAAATCAGCTACCGGGAGGCACTTTGGCATGGAAGTATCTGACGAGTATATTTTGGAAAAGTGATGGCGTTCAAAACGTGCGCCACGGTTGCCGAAAGTACGCCAAGGCGCGTTCTAGCTGTTGTCTCCGATGCGCTCAAAAAATCAGATTATGTAGAGATACGCTTTGATTTTCTAAAGCCGGAAAAAGTTCCGGAGGCTCTGCATCTTGTGAGAAGATACCTTGGAAGGTGCGTGTGCACGCTCAGGTCAAAGAGCGAAGGAGGCAGATTTGAGGGAAGTGAAGAGGAAAGAATATCCATTTTGAAGTTGATTGCAGAATACGGTCCGTATCTTCTTGATGTAGAGTTTTCCACCATATCAAAGAACATGCGCCTGAGGAATTATATCAGAATGACCGGATCTGAGATACTAGTATCATGGCACGACTTTGGCGGAACACCAAGGCACTCAAAACTGCAGCGAATGTTGCGCAAAATGCGCAAATTCTCAAGGAATGTAAAGATTGTCACCACTGCCAACACAGTTGCAGATACGGTGTCTGTAATGTCGCTGTACAGGCAAAAGGACGTCAACCTTATTGCGTTTGCCATGGGCAGCGCCGGGCAGATATCCAGAATCTTGTGCATGCAGTTTGGAAGCCCGTACACATATGTCTCGCTTGGCAGGCCGGTGGCACCGGGCCAGATGAGCCTAGCACAAGTTAAATCAATGTTAAGACCGAAAAAATAAGATGACAAAGACGTACGCGGTTATAGGTGATCCGATAGATCACTCGCTTTCTCCTAGCATACACAACGCAGCGTTCAGGGCACTTGGTATGGACTGCACATACATAGCATATAGGATTCCGAGAGGGGAGCTGAGGGAAGGTATTGACTCGCTAAGACAAATAAAGATTGCAGGATTTAATGTGACGATTCCACACAAGGTGGAGATGATAAAGTACCTTGAGGAGGCATCCGAAGAGTGCAAGGTTATTGGGGCCACCAATACGGTCTCAAACGAGGGCGGCAAGTTGGTCGGTTACAATACTGATATGGACGGATTTTTAGAGCCAATCAAAAAAAGAAGTATTCCTATTTCAGGCGCAAGCGTGCTTCTTTTGGGAGCAGGCGGCGCTGCAAGAGCAATTGTTGCAGGATTTGCAAAGGAGGGGGCAGGCAAGATAGTGATTGCAAACAGGACACAACAAAGAGGCCAGGAACTTGCAAGGTTTGCATCAGGACTTGGGCTTGATGTAGAATGTACCACGCTTGAGCAGGCAGGCAAGGATGCAGGAAAACACAGATTCATAGTGAATGCTACTGCAGTAGGCCTTAGGGGCGAGCCAAGTCCCATATCTACAAAAACTATAGGTCCTGAGTGCATAGTTTATGATATCATCTACATGCCAATGAATACGGACTTGATTGCTCAGAGCAAGAAAAATTCTGCCACCGTAATTTATGGATATGAGATGCTTTTAGGACAGGCTGCCATAGCATTTGAGATATGGCACAAAACCAAGGCACCATATGATGCGATGAGAAAGGCGTTGCTTGGAGGATTTTAGATGCAGGCAAAGGCAACAGTGTTTGGGGCGATTTCAATAGTGAATGCAATTGCTACAGGGAGAGGGGCAACGCTAGGCATAGACTCAATGGTGGAGGCAACTGTGAGTGCATATGATGGAAGGGGAATACACCTGCAGGCAGACAGCAGTAGTATGAGCACAAAGCTGGTAAACAAGGTGGTGGAAATGTCTGTGCCAAAAAAGGAGCTGGAAAAAAACAGAATAGAGATACTGCTCAGATCACAGATTCCGACCGGGTACGGGTTGAAAAGCTCTAGTGCCATTTCTTCTGCAATCTCGCTTGCGTGCCACAAGATGTTCAGGCCAAGATACACTGATACGCAGGTGCTTCTTACCGGTGTGGAGGCATCGATTGCGACAAGGGTAAGCATGACTGGCGCATACGATGATGCATGTGCGTGCTATTACGGAGGAACTGTTGTAACTGATAATTACAAAAGAAAGATAATCAGGATGGAAAGGACGCCGGTCAACCTTGCGGTTGTAGTGTTTGTTCCAAGATCAAGGAAGCGAGGAAATATCAAGCAGCTAAAAATGCTTGGCGGGGTATTCCAGAGGGCATGGGACTTTGCAAGGGAGGGTCACTACTGGAACGCCATGGTGCTAAACGGACTTGCCGGCTCTACGATACTTAACTCAGATCCTCGAACAGTAGCAAAAATAATAGAGGCCGGAGCACTTGGCGTTTCCGTGTCAGGAAACGGCCCTGCAATAGCTGCGGTGGCAAAAAAGGAAAGGATTAATCGTGTCAAGAAAGCGTTTGCAGGACTTGAGGGCAGGACCCTTATTGCGCAGGTAAACAACAAGAAGGCTAGCGTCCATGAACTGTAAGGTAGAAAGATCAACTCTCACAGGCTCAATAGGTTGCCCGCCCAACAAGAGTTATACACACCGCGCCATATTCTTAGCATCTCTTGTAGATGGCAAGAGCATTATCAAGAACGTACTAAAATCAAGGGACACGGTTGCCACAATGAATATTTGCAAGAGCTTTGGGGCGCAGATTCAGGAGGCTGGGAGAAATCTGAAGATCAGGGGCATTGAGGAGTTTGATGATGCAGACCTTCTTGTGGATGCGTCAAATTCTGGAACTACCATAAGGATTGCTGCAGCAATTGCCTCGCTTAGGGACGCAAAGACTACACTTACTGGAGATGAATCCCTAAAGAAAAGACCGATGAAGCCGCTACTTGATGCGCTTGAGGCACTGGGGGCAAAATGCACATCAAATGATGGCAAGCCTCCTGTAACAGTGGTTGGCAGGGCAAGGGGTGGAAGTATAACCATACCAGGAGATATATCAAGCCAGTTCATATCGGCCCTGTTCATTGCAGCGCCAAAGATGGAAAATGGCCTCACAGTAAACATCAGCACTGAGCTTGTCTCAAAGCCGTATCTTGATGCGACCATATCGAGTATGAAAAAATTTGGTGTCACGGTCCAAGTAATAGAGCCATATAGAAAATACCAAATAGCGCCCCAGGAATACAAACATGCCACAGTCAGCATCCCGTCGGATTTCTCAAGCATTGCATTGCTGCTATCTGCGGCCGTACTGGTAGGAAGGGACCTTACAATAAACGCATCGATAGGAGACCTCTCACAGGGTGATGAGGCAATAATAGACATACTGGGCAAGATGGGAGTGGATGTATCGCTGCACAAGAACACAATAAAGGTCAGGGCCCCAGAAAAATTGCTTGGCGGAAGATTTGATCTTTCAAATACGCCGGATCTTCTTCCGCCTCTTTCCATACTTTGTCTCAAATGTCAGGCACCGCTTGAGATCTATAACGTACGACATGCAAGGTTCAAAGAAACCGACAGGATTGCCATCATAGCGCGTGAGCTCAGAAAGATAGGAGTGAGCGTCAAGGAAAATGATGATGGATTGGTGATGAGTCCACCGGAAAAAACAAGCGGGGCGCATCTTGATTCAGAGGATGACCACAGGCTCTTCATGGCATTTTGCATTGCTGCAATGTATGTAGGAGACTGTACCGTATCGGATCCCGAGTCAGTGGACGTCTCGTATCCGACTTTTGTGGACGATATGATTGGTGTCGGCGCAAAGATTACTTTTGCATAAAAGGGTTATATGCATCAGATTGAGGTTTTATGTTGATGGCCGGCAGTTCTATTGGGCAAAGACTTGTTCTGACCAGCTTTGGGGAAAGTCATGGAAAGTGCGTCGGCGCGGTGCTCGACGGTTGCCCTGCTGGCCTTGAGCTTGACGAAAAGGACGTCCAAGTCATGCTAGATTACAGAAAGCCAGGACAATCGCTTGTATCTACGCAAAGAAAGGAAGGCGACATAGTAGAGATACTCTCCGGAGTTTTTCGTGGGTATACCACCGGCGCTCCCATTGCAATGATAATCTGGAACAAGGATCAGAATTCCAGAGATTATGAGCAGCTCCAGACCAAGATGAGACCGGGGCACTCTGACTATCCTGCTCTTGTCAAGTATAACGGATTTAACGACTACAGAGGCGGGGGTAGATTTTCAGGCAGGCTTACTGCGACCCACGTCATGGGCGGGGCGGTGGCAAGAAAGTTGCTCAGGGTGGCCCTGAATGTGGAGACCCATTCTTACACTACAAAGATAGGCAGAATTTCGATGAGAGACAAATTCGATCTCAGCATGAAGGAAAAGATTTATGCAAACGAGGTCAGATGCCCCGATCAAAATGCAGCGAAGCGAATGCGCAATGCAATACTTGATGCAAGGAAGAGTGGCGATACTCTTGGAGGCATTATCGAGTCAACCACATACAACGTGCCGGTGGGCTTGGGCGAGCCGATATTTGGATCGCTGGAATCAGATATTAGCAAGGCCATCTATTCCATTCCCTCAGTTAAAGGAGTAGAATTCGGTTCCGGTTTTGCAGGCTCGGAGCTTTTTGGATCGCAAAACAACGACCCATACGTTACAAGAGGTGGTAAAATAACCACAAAGACTAACAATGCCGGCGGCATACTTGGAGGGCTCTCAAATGGCATGCCGATAGTAATGAGAGTTGCGTTCAAGCCGGCATCATCTATTGCAAAAAGGCAGAGTACTGTTGACATTAAGACAAAAAAACCTGTCATACTGCAGGTTCAGGGAAGGCACGATCCGTGCGTTGTTCCAAGGGCACCGCCAGTTGTAGATTCACTTGTATCACTAGTTCTTGCGGACCATGCGCTCATGGGTGGATTCATCAAGCCAGTATTGTAAAATGTCAAACATAGACCAGCTACGAAACAGAATTGATGAGATAACACTGCAGATGTTGCGACTCTTCAAGGACAGGACCGATATTGCAAGACAGATAGGAGAGCTCAAAAAGAGTAGCGGACTTGGAGTAACAGACGAGGCACGGGAAGAACAGCTAAGAGTCAGGGTAACACAGATGTGCAAGGATATCGGCCTTGACGAATCTCTGGGTAAAAAATTCCTCAACTTTCTTCTAAATGAATCGGTGAAGATCCAGTCGGAGGGCAAGCAAACGCACCTTACCGTTTTTCTGAAGGCAAAAGCCCTAGAGCAGCAAGGAAGGAAGATAATACACATGGAAGTTGGCGAGCCAGACTTTATGCCGCCTGCAGCTGCAAAGACGGGATTTGATGAGGCATTTGATGGCGGAATTGTTCGATACGGCCCGGCAGCAGGCATGCCAAGGCTAAGAGCTGCGCTTGCAGAATATGCGATAAGAAACTTTGGAGCAAACGCCACTGCAGAGAACATACTAGTGTCTCCAGGAGGCAGATTTGCAGTATATCTTGCAGTCAACACCCTGCTAAACCCAGGAGATGAGATCATCATCATAGAGCCAGCATGGCCTGCATACCGAGAGTGCGCAATCAATGCTGGAATCAAAGTGCGAACAATACAGACACGACTTGAAGACAAATGGGAGCCATCAATAACGCAGATTGAGCAGGCAATTAACTCCAACACAAAGATGATCGTGATGAACTATCCTAACAATCCTACCGGAAAGATCTTGGCACCTGCAATACAAGATAGAATAGTTGAGATTGCAAGGAAAAATGATCTTTATGTGCTAAGCGATGAGATTTATTCGCTGTATGCATATAGAGACTGGAAGAGTGTTCTTGCAAACAACTATGAAAAAACCATAGTCACACAGTCATTCTCAAAATCTCACGCAATGACGGGGTTTAGAATTGGTTACACAGTAGCTGATAAGAGCATAATAGATAGGATGGTCAAGTTGCAAGCGCTATGCATTACGAATGTGGCAGAGCCAATACAATATGCTGCGCTCAAGGCGCTCAACTCAGACCTTGTACAATACAAAAAATCCATGAAGTCAAAGCTTGACACCGTCTCAGAAGAGGCAAGGAGGATAGGCTTGGAGTTTTTGGAGCCAGACGGGGCAATGTACGTGTTTGCAAGGGCTGGAGCAGGCATCTTTGATGGGCTGGACTTTACAAACAGGCTCTTGGAAAGGGGTGTTGCAGTCGCCCCAGGCGAGGGATTTGGCAACTACAGGGGTTTTATCCGCATTTCTGTAGCCCAGGACGAAAACAAACTAAAGGAAGGGATGAAGATATTAGATGAGGTTTTGAAGGGATATAGATGAAAAAAAGCATCACGATTATCGGCGCTGGCGGTAAGATGGGCCAGTGGTTTGCCAAGTATTTTGCATCAACAGGATATGACGTAATAGGGTATGACTCGGAATCGCCGATCACAGACAAGACGGTCAGAAAGGCAGATTCGCTTGTCGGGGCAGTACTAAACACTGACATAGTTTTACTATGCACACCGACAAGAAGGACGCCTGAGATAATCAGACTTATTGCAAAGGAGATGAAGCGAGGCTCCTACCTCATCGAGATATCTTCACAGAAGGCAAAGACGGCAGCCGCTCTGCTGAAGATTCCGACCAAGATAAACCCAGTGTGCATACATCCCATGTTCGGGCCTGGCGCAAAAAAGATCAAGGGACAGAACATAATATCGGTGCCGATAAAGGATGCGAAAAAAGAGCTCGCCCTTGTCAAGTCTCTCTTCGAAGGGGCAAACTTTGTCACCATAGATGCAATAGAGCACGACAAAAAAATTGCGATCATCTTGGGTCTAACGCACCTTGTCAACTTGGCACTTGCAAACATACTTGCAAAGGATGACAAGGTCAGCCTTACAGAGAGGATGTCAGGCACTACATTCAAGGTGCAAAAGATACTTTGCGAGAGCATAATGACAGAATCACCTGAGCTCATAGAGACAATAATATCAAATCCGGAGATAAGAAGGCCGGCAGAAGAATTTTGGAAGGATGTAGGAAGACTTCTAACTGATGTACAAGAGGCAAAGTCAGAGGATGTAAGTAACTACATCAAGACGGTTCAGTCAAATCTGGCAAAAAACTCCAACCTGGAAGATTCTTACAAAAAGCTTAACACCATGATCAATGCTATTGAAAAATAGCGAATGCGTTCTACAAGAATAGTAACATCTTTTGTCACAAGTAACGAAAAGTTTTTGCTTCTTAGGAGAAGTGAGAAAGTAAAGAGCATGAAAGGGCTGTGGGGAGGAGTGAGCGGTATAATAGAGGGGAATGAGGATCCGCTTTCTCGTGCAAAGATAGAGATTTACGAGGAAATCGGCATAGACAGCCAATCAATCAGGCTGTTAAAGGCAGGAAAGGAGATGGCAGTCTCATCGCCGCAGTATCCGGACCACCAATGGGTGATCTTTCCGTTTCTCTTTGAGATAGAGAATCCTAGGATCTCGCTGAACTGGGAGAACAGTTCATACGTGTGGATAGAGCCAAAAGAGATTTACAGATATCAGACTGTGCCCAGCCTAGCTGACGTCCTGTTCAACTTGTTGTAGGTTTTGTTCGTCCTTTGTGTATTTTCGCTGCTGGGGCAGCATTATGTACACACATGCACCGCCGCACATCGTACATGGAACGTTGTTGCCGGTGTGTTGGCCCGTCCTATTGTGGATACGCGCTGCTTCCTCCGGATCTATTGAAAGTGATATCTGTCTTTCCCAGTCAAGTGTGCGTCTTGCCTCAGTCATCTTGGCATCCCAAATTATGGCCTTTTCGCGAAGCTTGACAAGATCTCCCGCATGTGCAGCAATCCTGTAGGCGATCAAGCCGGCGCGTACCTCCTCCGTATTTGGAAGCGCCAGGTGTTCAGCAGGTGTAAGATAGCACAATAGGTCTACCCCCTCACTTGCAGCAATAGCTGCACCTATCGCACTTGATATATGATCATATCCTGATGCTATGTCGGTGACCAGCGGGCCCAAGACATAATATGGCACGTCCCCGATAAGCGATTTTGCGAGACGGACGTTTGCTGCCACCTCGTTTAGCGGCACGTGTCCTGGTCCTTCTACCATAACCTGTATGTCATGTTCGTGTGCACGCTTGACGAGCCGCGAGATGTTTATCATCTCCTGTACCTGGAGCTCATCGTGCGAGTCAAGTATTGAGCCGGGCCTTAGTGCATCACCGAGGCTGAACGTAACGTCATATTTTTTTGCAATCTCCATAAGATAATCATAATGAGTAATGTACGGGTTTTCCTTGTCGTATTTTAGCATCCACGCTGCAGTGATGGTACCGCCCTTGCTTACTACGCCACCGTACCTTTGCACCTTCAATATCCTCTTGGCAATCTCTTTGGATATCCCAGAGTGTATTGTGGTATAGTCCACGCCGTCTTTGGCGTTGTTCTCAAAGGCGTTAAGAAAGTCATCCTCGGTCAGCTCCATGGGGTTCTTGTGCTTTTCGATAGCGTTGTTGTATGCTTCGTAGATCGGAACGGTTCCGAACGTGATCGGCGCTGCCTCAAGAAGTGCCTGTCTTATTTTTCGCACATCGCCGCCATCTGAGAGGTCCATTATTGTATCAGAGTGGTGCTTTACTGCGACTTTGGCTTTTTGTATCTCCTCATCAAGATCAACTTTGAGAGTGGATGTGCCTATGTTGACGTTGACTTTGGTCTTGAGTCCCTTGCCTATCCCCACCCGGTGGACTTTTTGTTTTCGTGTATTGTTTGCCGGGATTATAATTGAGCCTGTCGCAATGCGCGAGCGGAGCCATTCTGTGGTGACATCCTCATCGCGTGCCACCTGCTTCATCTCATCTGTGATCACTCCCCGTCTTGCGGCGGCAAGCTGTGTTCCCATGGTATCAGTATGGGATTACCAGATTTAAACAATAGTGAACGGGTAGATGTTAAATAGCATTGTCCTTGCAGTGATAAAAAACTATACATGACGGCTGCCAAGGGTGTATTGTGAATGTTTTAGCTATAGGCGGCTCGGATCCGTCATCGGGGGCAGGAATACAATCGGATATCAGGGCGGCAGCCGCTCTTGGTGCCTATTGCTTTGGTGTTGTCACGGCGGTAACTTCGCAAAACTCTGCAAAATTTTTTGATGTCCAGCCCGTGTCGGCAAGGACGCTACGAATGCAAATTGATTCTATTATCTCTGATTTTGCAGTTGATGCAGTAAGCATAGGCATGGTGTATGATTCAGGAGCAATACGTCAGATCCGCTCAGCACTGACTGGTATGACATCTCCAATAGTAATAGATCCTGTGATCAGGTCAACTACTGGAGGTGTACTTCTTAAAAAATCCGCCCTAGCTGCCTACAGAAAATATCTTGTTCCGCTTGCGACCGCGATTACGCCAAACGTGGCGGAGGCCGAGGTGCTAGCAGGCACAAGAATAACAGATCTGAAGAGCGCAAAAGACACAGCAAAAAAGATCACGGAAATGGGAGCCAAAAGTGTGATAATAACAGGATGCGAGTTTGAGAAAAACAAGATAATTGATTACGTATACCAAGATGGGATGGAGGCCATAGTTACGGGCCGCAAGATAGACTGGCAGACCCATGGAAGCGGATGCAATTTTTCGTTTGCGCTTGCGTATTGGCTTGGAAACAAGAAGGATCTTTTTACTGCGGCAAGACAAGCCAAGTCATTTACCATTGGGGCAATCCGCTCAGCCAAGGCCATCGGCAGAGGCGTCAGGATAGCTCTGCCAGATGATGTTATGATGCACAGGCTTGCCGGCGCGATAAGGAGATTCCAGAGTATCCCTGACGCGTGGCGACTCATACCAGAAGTTCAGACAAATTTTGTTTATGCAAAGATAGGCGCGTCTTCAGTTGACGACATCATAGGAGTTGCAGGCAGGATAGTGAGGACAGGATATAGTGTAACACTGGCAGGCAGGTTAGAATATGGTGGCTCAAGGCATGTTGCGTCCGCCGTGATGGCAATGCAAGAAAAATTCCCGCATGTAAGGGCGGCTCTCAATATAAAATATGATGCAAAGACGGTGGATAGATTTGTTGGTGCAGGATACAAGGTTGCAAGATATGATAGGAAAAAAGAGCCGGCAAGAACAAAGAAAGCTGAGAACCACACCATACTGTGGGGGATTAAAAACGCAATCAGGAATCTTGATACTGCCCCTGATGCCGTGTATCATACAGGCGATGTGGGAAAGGAGCCCATGATCATAGTGTTTGGAACCAGTCCTAGTAATGTGCTTGCCAAGCTCAAAGTTCTAGATTCCAAGTGAGCATAATTTTGTAATTTAACATAAATACCCAGCAGCATCATAAGTGCTGTGAAGGCAGTAATTTTAGCAGGAGGCCTTGGCACTAGGCTGCAGCCGTACACTACGTTCCTTCCAAAGCCCATGCTGCCACTTGGAGAAAAGCCGCTCCTTGAGCACCTGATTTCCTGGATAAGGCGTAACAAGATAACAGACATGGTGCTTTGCGTGAGCTACCTAAGAAAGACCATCGAGGACTATTTTGAGGACGGTGGGAGGTTTGGAGTCAAGATAGAATATGCCGTCGCAGACAGGCCTCTTGCTACAGCAGGCCAGCTAAAGA
Organism: Candidatus Nitrosotenuis uzonensis; assembly: GCF_000723185.1. Lineage (NCBI taxonomy): Archaea > Thermoproteati > Nitrososphaerota > Candidatus Nitrosotenuis > Candidatus Nitrosotenuis uzonensis. The sequence goes on along the minus strand of NZ_CBTY010000001.1, from coordinate 56,440 downwards.
CGGCTGAACCGTTTATCAACGACACTTTTGTTTGCGTGTACGGTGATTCCATTTTCAACTTTAACCTAAGGCAGATGATAAATCAGCATAAATCGAAAAATGCATTCATAACGATGAGTCTCCACAAATACAAAACCAACATAAAGTATGGAGTCATAGAGACTGCAAAGAACGGCAGAGTCACTGCATGGAACGAAAAACCAGAGATAACTGCCAACATAAACATAGGATGCTATGTTATGGAACCCGGCGTATTCTCACTCATACCGCAGAGCAGGCCGTTTGGCATGGATGATGTAATAAAGAAGGCACTTGCAAGAAAGAAAATTGTAGGCAGTTTTATTGCAAAGAATGGGTTTATCGACATAGGAGACAAGGCATCGTACAAGAAGGCATACGAGCAGTTCCGTGAAAAACTTGGCAAGATCTAAATTAGTTATACGAAAAATAAGACGCTCTGACCTGCAGAAGGGGTTCCTAGAGTCACTTGACAGCCTTCGTACTGCAAGCAATATTAGCAGGGGGCGTGCGGATGCGATTTTAAAAAAGATAGCATCAAACCCAGATCATGTGATTTTCGTTGCCGAAAAGGACGGCATGATTGTCGGCTCGACCACGCTGATAATAGAGCAAAAGTTCATTCATAATGGTGGCAAGGTAGGGCATATTGAGGATGTCGTGGTGGCAAAGCAGATGCAGGGCCTTGGAATAGGCGAGAAGATTATCAGATCAGCCCTCATGTACGCAAAGTCCAAGGGATGCTACAAGACCATTCTTGATTGCGACAGGAAGGTAAAACCGTTTTACGAGAAGATTGGTTTTAAGGCCCATTCGTATGGAATGCGCTTTGATCACTAGAAATATTCTTTGACAGGCCGAGGTCTTGTCTTCAGTAGCCAAGCGCCAACTCCCATCACGGCAAACGAAACTGCCATGAACAGTGGTGGAATTATCTCCACTGCAAACACAACATAGTTTTTGTCTATTTGAGGCACAAGCGTATTAGCATGATACATGCCTGCAAATAGTGCTACGCCTCCAGCTATTATCAGCGAGCCAACAGGTCTGGAGCCATACCTCTTTGAGAGAAAGAATGCAGTGCCAGCAACGCTCATTGCAGGTGCGGCCCCAATTGAGATGTACATTAGTATTTGCGGTTCAGGCTCTACCTCGTATTTTGGATTGATGAGATAATTGTAAAGTGTGTTAATTTCTCCACCGAACATTATGAATAATCCAAGGCTTGCCACTGCAAGGTATTTTTCTACTGCCATGTATCATGGAGTGATTTGTAGATAAATAAACGGTGTGCGGCTAGACTATGCCGACAAGTCCTGCAAGCTCTTTTCTGCATGCGGCTCCGAGCTGCTCTGCTGCCTTTTCGGGTGCAATGGAATTGAGGAATACACCATATCCTCTCTCAAGTCCGGACCAGGCGGAGGTCAGTGGATACACCTCTATGTGCCAGTGAATCTGCCGTGAGTTTTTCTTTTCAGGTGAGAGATGGAATACAAGATTGTATGAAACGTTCTTGAGCGACGTTGTCAGGCCTCCAAGCGTTGCGCGCAGTATGAGTGAGAGATCGTTTATTTCCTTCTGAGTGATCTTTGAGAAGCTTGTTGTGTGTTTTTTTGGGCATATCCAGAACTCGTAGGGGTGCGACGGCGCCCATGGGCAGAACGCCAAGAACCCTTCTGTCTGCAGTATCTGTCTTGGACCTCCAGTCTCGGCATTGACAGTTTGGCATAGAGGGCATGTACCCTTTTCGTTGAGAATTCTGTGCGATGATTCTGCCTCAGCCTCAATGAGAGGCGGAATAGTGGAAAATGTCACCATGTTGATGTGCGGATGCGACGTGGTGCTGCCAGCCTCCTTGCCGTGGTTCACATAAATTGATACATAAGTTACGCCGCGCTGCGTGTAGAGCCATCTGAGCCTGTCCTGTATTACTACCAGGATGTTGGACCACTGCTCCACAGGTATTGTGGAAAGCGACTCTTTGTGCTTTTCTGATGCTACTACTACATAATGGTATCCGTATGCCGGCTCAGAGTACAGCGGCCTCTCAGAATACGAGTTTTCCGCCGAAGTTGATACTGCGGGGAACTTTGATTCAAAGACTCGTACCGTCCAATCCTCGACATAGTTGTCCTCGCTGTCCTGTAGTCTTTGCAGCATGCCGTCCTTTGCGACAAGTGATAAAAGTGAGGGATTTGTCATCGATTCGTTTCCAGGACAAAATGAGCATTTTTTTGTCTCTTCAGAGGGCGCCTCGTTCGGGGACACTATCACAAACCTTTCAGAGATGTAGTCTTTTCTCATGCTCCCCATACTCGTTACTATGATTACGTGCATGATAAAACCTTTTTTGAATGATCGCATGTATTGTGAATTTTCTGGAAAGTTTAAAGTGATCTTGCATATGCAAAAATCAAGTGAGTTTATGATGGATGCAAATTCTAGTGTAAAGATGGTTTATGTTTTGCTTGATGGTGTCGGGGATCTTCCGCATCCAGATCTGAAGGGCACAACACCACTAGATCATGCAAGTACACCAAATCTTGACAGACTTGCAAGAAATGGTGCCATGGGCGAGGTAATCTCCGTAGGAAAGGGTATTGCTCCGGAATCAGATATTGCAGTCTTTAACATGTTAGGTTACAAGTTTCAGCATTCCGAGTATGCTGGAAGGGGAGTAATTGAAGCCGTTGGCACGGGCATAGATTTTAGAGATGGGGACTTGGCGCTTAGAGGAAACTTTGCCACGCTCGATGATGATGGAATCATAATAGATAGAAGGGCGGGCAGAAAGATAGAGAGAGAGGACGCTGTAGCAGTTTCAAATGAGATTGAGGAAAAGATCAAATTCTCAGTTCCAGGCGCTTCAGTGGTCGTTGCGCCCACAATAGGCCATAGAGTAGTAGTGAGAATACGGTGTGATGGAAAGCAACTTTCTGCAGAAATTACAAACACTGATCCGGCATATTCCAGGGTGGACGGAATGGGAATTGCAAAGGCAGTAGGGGATTATTTGAAGATTGAGAGATGCCTGCCGCTCAAAGACATACCTAATGCGTCGTTGACAGCTAAACTGGTTAACGAGTTCACCGAGCAATCGCTCAGAATACTATGTGATAGTCCCACAAACAAGAAACGAAGGGAGCAGGGCAAAAAGCTTCTCAACAGCATTCTTTTGCGTGACGCCGGAAACCATTACCCAAAGACAGTTCCCATAAACGAGCTGTACTCGCTTAGATTTTCATGTATTGTAGACATGCCAGTAGAGATAGGAATCGCAGAGATTCTCAAGATGAAGACGTTCAATGCTGGTGGACTGACTGACTATGAAGAAAAAGCGCGTGTTGCCGCAAAGGCCATGGAGACAGAGAATGCCATATATGTACACCTGAAAGGACCGGATGAATTCGGGCACGACGGGGATGCACTAGGTAAGATGAAAAACATTGAAGAAATAGACAGGAGATTTTTTGGCACATTGCTTGAGAATATAGATACTGGCAAGGTTGCAGTGGTCATATCTGCGGATCACTCAACACCGTGTATAAACAAAGGACACAGTGATGATCCTGTTCCGGTTTTGGTATCAGGTGACATGGTCAAAAAAGACAATAGTATGAGGTTTACGGAAAAAAATGCAAAAATAGGAAGTATTGGACTTTTGGAAGGGGCCCAAGTGCTCAAGACGGCGCTACAGATGATCAAATAGAGAAAAGCGAGATATTCCCAGAACTAATAATTGATTTGATGTTGTTCCGCAACAGATCTATATTGATATTATGATAGGTTCCTGTCGCGTTTGCGAGTTTATCAAGTGCTCTACCAAGCACAGAGAGGCATATTGATGTCTCATCTTTTTGATAATGTACAAAGGCTGCTGCAACAAGTATGATTCCCTGCACCAGATCCCTTTCGCCTTCAAAGCATTTTTTCCAGACTCCTTCAAGTACTTCGTGTGCCTCCCAGAATCTCTCCTCGTTAAAGTAAAAGACCCCGAGCTTGACTGCCTCGTTCTTTTCAAGGTGCTCTTCTATCACCTGCCTTGCATGATCAATATCTGCAATGGGTTTTAGCTTCTCGACAAGGCTGTTCATATGCGATTTGTCTATTGATACGTCAAATTCGACGTATTTTGTTGCGACACGGCAATCACGTATTGTGGCATCAAATCCTGCAGCAAGACTTCTTGCATCGGCGAGGAGTTTGGTTGTATCAGAAGGCGCAAATCCGGTGTTCTTCAGGTGTAGCATGAACCTGTCCATTATCTCCAATGACATGGTTTTTCTTAAATTCCTTCTTGCGGTCAGATTGAAGATTTATATGAAATGGTTAATCGAGGTGGAATACATGTCAATAATAGAGACCGTAAGCGATGTCAACAATACGTTTCTTGCAAGACGTGAGCTTGTTTGCACCTTCAAGGGACTTGGCGGTAAGCTCAAAAAACTGGAAGCTGCCGATATGATCGCAAAACAGTTCAAGCTTGACGGCAAGGTGATCATTCCAATTAATATGAAAACTCATAGTGGTACGCAAGAAGTTACAGGAACATTCTATGTATACGATGATGAAGGACTTGCAAAAAAACAGGTAAACCCCGTGATCTTTGCAAGGCTGGAAAAGGCAAAGGCAAAAGCAACACCACCAGCTGAGGAAAAGAAAGAAGAGGTAGCAGCGTAATGGCAGGAAAGAAAGAAGCTAAAAAGGTGGCCGGCATTGCAGCTTACTATAAAGTAGACGGAAGCAAGGTGACGCGACTGCATAAGGTCTGCTCACGTTGTGGTAAAGGGGTCTTTATGTCAGAGCACAAGAACAGGCGCACTTGCGGCAAGTGTGGACTTACAGAGTTTAATCAGTAGATTTTTTTCTTCCTAAGTTTTGATTCGCGTGTTTCGTATTCTTTTATTTTTTCGAGCAATTGCGGATCCCATGATATTTTTGCCAGCGATTCTGCCGACAGCTTTACTGTGTTGGCGTCAAGTGCAACGTTAATCACTGGAAGCTGTTTTGATATCCATAGTTTTTCTGTCTTGTCTTCAAGCTTATAGTCTTTAAAGCCGGTAGGAAATTTTTTTGTAATGTGTGTGAGCAGCGTTTTGTCGTCGAACACTGCACGTGCTTCAAACAGTCTTGTGCTGTCTGCATAGACGTTCTCGAATAGACTGGCAGATATCTCGTCTGAGAGCATCTCCATTCTTGATGCCTTTCTTACAAGTTCAAGATAGTGTAAAAATTCATGAGCAAGAATAGCATGAATTGTGCCCTTGAGTCCAAAGGCCACAAGTGGTGCGGATATCTGGATCATTACTTGAAACTTTTCCTCAAAGAATACAGGTAGTGTTCTTGCATAGAGTATTCCGTAGCCAAATGTGACATCAGGTGAGCTTGTCAGGATTGCCGAAGGCTCTACATAGTATATTGGAAATTTTGTTCCAGATGCTCTCTCTATTCTTTCAATTCCAGTTGTGACAAGAGAAAGTCTTTCTTTGATTGTCTCATAGACGGTCTGCGGTATGAGTCCTTTTTCAAAGGACTCTCTGACCTTTACTAGATGATCCAATAAAAAATCTGCTCAGACATGGTGTAAAAAGTGTTGGTTTGTTATCGAGATTTCTTCAAAATCGAATGTTTCACACCGGCATTTTGTACCTAACAGATCAGAGATGTTTGGAAATACATTCTCTCCGCTTACAAAATGCTTCATGGGCAAACCTCCCTCTGCAGTCATTGAAAGAGTAAGCAAGTTATCAGATTCGGCGCGGTATCGTACGTTGCGCACAGATTTTTCAGATCTTTTTCCGGAATCCTCGTATACTGTTATCTTTGATTTCTGCAGTTCGTCAAGTTTAGAGAGGGTTTGGTCAGATAGTGGCTGTTCGGATGAGATCAAAAGCGTCACATCAGAGATAAAGGATACCGGTCCTGCCGGCAGTCTTGGTATTTTTTTCAGATTTAGGACAGTGATTTTGTCAGTTGTGATTTTTTTCTCCATTCGAATATTGCGCTTTTTTGGGTTGATAAGCTTGACAAAGAACGGCCTTCCAGAACCCAACACCTTGCTTGTGGCATCCTCTCCCCCAACCCAAGTAATTTTTGTCTGAACTGCCCCGAATCTCTCAAATAGCATTTTTGAAATCATTCCTTCTACACTGTCAAATTCCGTCATACCGTGTTGTTTGCATGTGACGCATCCCTTTCCAAGGCAATTCTCGCACGGCTTTTGTTTTTGTGGTACGCCCCGCACGCTTTTGGTGTACCTACCAAAAAGAAACAATGGTTTTGACTGGATAGTGCAAGAGTCGGCCTTGAAATCAACCGTGAACACTACGTCTGGTTCCGCAGGATTTGCTGTTGCCCCAGTTTTTTTTGAGAATTGGCGTGCAAGATGGCGTGTTATCGCAGTCTTGATCGAATCGATTCCCCTTAGCTGGAACTGGGATCTTATTTGGTCATCACGGTCTAGAATGGAAGGCTTTATCTTGGCGCCCACAAGGAACGTCTCAAATTCGTATTCCTTTGAAATATGATCTAGTTTTTCCACGTAATGTTCTAATGAATCAAAGAGGTTTTTGCAGACATAACATTTGATTGTTTTTTTTCTGAGCAGCGCGTGTAGTTTTTTTCCAAGGCGGGAGTTTGATTGCAGATGCAGTTTTTTTACAAACAGTCTGCCAAGACAGTCATCGCATAGATCATATTCGCCAAGTATTTTCCTTGATATATGAAGAACGTCAGATGGATTACCGCTCACACTATCGATTTGAGATACTTGGTATTCTTTCTTTGCTAGCCAAGCCCCATCTTGCGCATAAAGCCTTGCATCTGCCTTCCCTTGGCTGCCTTCATCATGCCCTTGGAGTTCTTATAATTTTTGAGAAGCTCTTTTACTTCGTGTTCAGGCCAGCCAGATCCTCTTGCGATTCTTTTGATCCTTGAGGCGTTAAGCAGATCAGGATCTGCTTTTTCCTGTTTTGTCATTGACTGGATGATAAAACGCCATTTTTGTATTCGGCCTTCCATCTGGTCTAGCTGATCCTCCTTTACCATTCCTGAAAGTCCAGGCATGCTATCAAGGAAGCCGCGTAGTGAGCCGACCTTTGTTACTTCTTCTAGTTGATAGTAAAAATCATCCATATTCATTTTGCCAGACGAGATTCTCTTCATGCGCACATCATCTGCCTCTGATTCTAGTCGTTTTGCAAGATCAAGAAGTGCCTGGATGTCACCCATGCCAAGAAGCCTGCCAACAAACCTTGTTGGCGAGAAAAGCTCAAGGTCGTCTATTCGTTCGCCGGTTCCAACATACATTATCTTAGCGCCAGTAGCAGCAGATGCCGCCAGTGCTCCTCCACCTTTTGCTGAGCTGTCAAGCTTTGTTATCACTATTCCCCCGACAGGCACTGTCTTGTGGAATGATTCTGCTTGGCTGTAGCACTGCTGGCCAATCGTACCATCTATTACAAGCAGTGCGAGATCAGGCTCTGCGATCTTGCTTATCTCCTTCATTTCATCGAGGAGATCTTTTTCCTCCTTGTGTCTGCCTGCAGTATCTATTAGTATGATATCAAGCCCCGAGTCGGCAAAGTGTTTGAGCCCGTTTTTCACTATTGCCGGAGAATCTTTGTTTCCCTCCTCTCCATACACGTCCACGTTTGCTTTCTCACAGTTTGTTTTCAGCTGTACCAAAGCGCCAGGTCGGTACGTGTCAGCCCCGATTACCCCTACTTTATATCCCTGTTTTGTTAGGAATTTTGCAAGCTTGCCTGTCAAGGTGGTCTTGCCGCTTCCTTGGATGCCCAGCATCAGTACTTTGTTGAGCTTGCCAGGCTTGAATGAGAACTCGTTTTCCTTGCCAAGAAGATTTGCAAGCTCGTCGTATAGTATTTTCACAATGTGGTCTTTTCGTGAAAGTCCGGGTGGAGGATTTTCATTCAGTGAGCGATATTCCAAGTTTTTTGTAATCTCTAGTACTAGTTTGACGTTAACGTCAGCCTGTAACAGTGCGCGCTGCACGTCCTTGGCCAGTTCCTTGATTAGTGCCTCATCTACCCCAGAAGAGTTTACTATTTTCTTTATTGCCGCCCTGAGGCTTGTCTTGAGATTATCTAGCATTATTTTTCTAATTTTGCTTGGAGTATTTCAATGGTTCCACGGTATCCGTCCCAGCTTGACCGTGTCTTTTCCAATGCAATTGGCCAGTGAAATAAAGGACAGTTGAGTACGAATGTTTCGGCTTCTCCTCCCTCAAAGCTTAGATTAAAGTGGTATTTTTCCGAAAGATATGCTAATTCTGCAATATTGGTTTTTGTTATTTTTTTGCCTAGCCATGAGCTGTCAAGGCCATCACATGAAACAGATGTTATTATGAATTCAAATCCAAGGTCCACCAGCTGGTGCATATACTGTTTTTGATCAGATCTCCATATTGGCGCAATCACTTCAAGTTCGAGTTCCTTTGCCACACTTTCAAACTTGGAGCGTTGAAATTCGCTCAGTATCCCGCCGTGAACTATTCCTTTGATAGAGTATTTTGTTTTTGCTTCAATTAATGCCGACTTTATCAGCTCAGTCTCTTTTTGTGTTTCCTCAGTATTTGATGCGATGATTAGCTGCGGAATATTCATAGACTCAGCCTGAAGTGCCGTGGTTCCAATATTTGGATGATGTAAAAGATGACTTTCAGCTGACTGAGGCATTATTGTTATCAGACAGACTACCTGATGACCTAGTTGCTGTGCTTTGTATATTGAAAATGTGCTGTCTTTTCCTCCAGAAAAGAGCGCTGCAAGATTCATCTGATTTTCATGTTGCGAGCCTAATAACTAAACATATGGATTGGCGGATGCCTCATCACTCATAATCGTCATCAACGCTCAGATGGCTTTTCCAACTCATCATCAGCATCCAAGGTGGGCAGGCATTACGCGTTATTTATTCAGATAGAGTTACAAGAGATTAAAAGTGTGGTTTTTATCTCATTGCATGCCTGAAGAAATTCTCTTTTTTTACAAGTTTCCGAGCATTTTTGCCAAATGAGAACTTGCCGTTCACGAGTATCTTGCATTCCAAGGTATGGTAATGCCTTTAGGCTATCATACGGTATGTAAATCGGCTTGCCTGAGCCTTGCTTTAGCCATCAAGAAATCGTGCCATAATGAGTCCGTTGCTCACATCTATGTTTGGAGTTTTGCGTTATGTATTGTCAAGCAGAATATCAGATATGAGAGTGAATCTAGCTTTTGATTCGCATTATCTTGGTTCGGTCCATGACCTTCCAGTATTCGACCATCTGACCCTGTTCAAGCTTGCCTTTAACCTCGTCATCTATCATCTGCACGTCGACTGTTTCAAACGTCTCATTGTCCATCACTTGGACCTGTTCGCCTGTAATTGAGATTATCTGGCCGGTTCTCTTGTCAATCAGTGGCACATGGACTTGCTGGCTCACAGGACTGACGTGCGGACGCTTTTGATTGTCAAATATACCAACACCTACGATCCTTGCCTTTGCTGCTCCGTGTTTTCCAGGTTTGCTTGTATCATATTCTATTATTCTGCACGGCTCTCCAGTTGGCTGATCCGCCACTGGTAAAAGTATGTAAGAGCCTATCTTTAGTGAACCAAGTTCTGCAGGCTTGCTCATATCAAGACAGATTTTTGATCAATATTTAACATTTTTGAACGAGTTGTGATCTGATAGATCCTACTTTAGCTTTTCAAGAATTGATAGTCCAACCATGTTGGTCATTGTTATTCCCTTTCTGCATACGTTACGGCGTGTCATCTCGCAGTATTTGTTAACACTCTGATGGCTTTTCTGGCTGGACACCTCAAGCACCACCATATTGTTACTATACGGGAATGTGAATTTGGACGGTTCCGAGGAAAATGTGAGCATGTTTCCAGTAGAAGCCTTGCTAACACGATCGTTTTTTGATACTACCATTGCTAAATCGGACAGATCTTCGTCCGATTTTGAATATTCTAGATAATACACTGAAACAAAGTTCATTGTGCCTTCCACGTCACGCTCAAAAAGCTCGCTGCTTATGTTAAAGACAAATGCTGTTTTTTCCTGTGGATGCATTGCCATATCTTTTGTAATTTTTGCATTATCTGAAAATTTGGCCAGCAGGTAGTGGTTAGCATGGGACGGAAAATACGGTTTGCTATCGCTGGAAAAGGTGGCGGTCACAAAAAACATGTTTTCCACGTTGTTTGATGCATACCACGCATCCTTGATTTCAATCGATCTATGATCATGCATGTATGGGACGCATGCATATCCATCAAGCATTGTCTGCGACAACGAGATTTTCCGTCCTTTTTGCTATTTAATATTTTTTAGATCGACAATACGATGCTTTCGATAGTTATTTAATGGCAGTGTGTGCCGACAATTTTTGTCCCAAGCTAGCTCAGCCTGGTAGAGCTTCCGGCTGTAGTGGTCGGCCATTGGCTAACCGAAATCAGCCTACTAGGCACACAGAAACCGGAGTGTCGAAGGTTCAATTCCTTCGCTTGGGACTACAACTTTTATTGTTGAATAGAATATGGTAGTATCACTTCATAGCTAGCTTTGGATCCAGATCGTCGTATGATCTTCGTTGCATAATAATCAACACTTAATGAATGCCCGATCATCCATTAAAAGTGTGTATTTACGTCATCATTACATCGATTAGAAAATAGAAAAAAGAAGAAAAGGTTATCTTTTCACAATTCTAACGCTGTCTGTTCCTTCAAACAGTCCGTTAGCATTAGAGCCTGCCACTGTAACTGGTTCTGTCCCACTAACCACGGTTGTTGCAGCACAAACATCAAATGTATTTACATGGATTACAACATCGTCAATAGAATCTTCATTCAAATCTTCAATGTGTAAAATTCCATGCGCCTCTGTTACCGGTTTGCCGTTTATGGTGATGTTTGATAAATCAATTGTTGTCGCATCAAATGAACCGTCAGAGTATATTCCAATTGGTACGACGCCTTTTGATTTACAATTTACGCTGTTTGGATCACTTCCTGGTTTGATGTCTATGTCAGCTTCAAAGGTTGCTACAACGACACTTACGTCGTCAATAAAGCCTCCCAGCGTTTCAGGTGTTCCAGCCGCCCTAAATTCAAGTACAGTAGAACCGCTTGATGAGACAAGTGTGTATGTTTTGACACTCCAATCTGTGCTAGTAAGACCTATGCCATCCTCTGAAAGCGTATCTACTAAGGAGCCGTCCCAATAGACTTCAATTGTATTTGATTCTGCTGAAACCCCCGGTCTTGGAGTATACGCAAAGCTGAGTTCATAAAATGTCCCTGGTGCGGTAGATAATGTCTGTGCCATTCCACTGTTTCCAGGATTTGGATGACTGTCTAGCTCCACATATTGATCGCCATCAAATGCAAGTGTTGGGTTGTCTTGGATTTCAATTCCAGGTCCAAACGATGTTATCCATCCCGGGATGCTGCCGAACACAGCAAACGAGATTGATGGAATGTTTGGCTCTTCAAAGCTTCCATTGACAACAAGATTTGTATTTGCATTTGCAGTGGGTGATATTACAGTACCGAAAAGTATGGCAGAAACGAACGCAGTAAACAGTATCGTTTTTGTCATTAGCGCATATCATACTTTAAGCAAATATTAAATTTACTCGTATTAATGAGACATATTTTTTGCATGATTATAATGAGATTAATGCATATTCGTTGAATAGAACCTCAAGATCATGCAGGGATTGTATCAGATGATTTGCCATATTTAGTAACAATATAGCTTATTTTATCATCGTTTTCAGGCATCGGGTTGGAACACTTGCCGCATAATGGCATTGTGATTTCAGCGTCGAACTCTATTTCTCCGATAAACTTGCCGCACCGATAACAGTGTATCTGCTTCATATCATAAATGTTCATGTGTTTACACCCGAATATGCCTGATCATAGATTTTTTTCAAGTTTTCCACATATTGTATGACTGCGATATCATCCGAAAGGTTTGTAGCAATTGCAACCACTATTCTGTCCTTGCTTATCTGCTTGCATACAAATTTTGACTTGTCACGCTTTGTCAGCAGGAATTGCATTTTTCCAAAGTCGTCGTCTTGCTCATCTTGCATGGAGCACTGGAGAGCAGTCTGTATGAAAAGCATCTCTTTTTTCTCCTTTGAGATGCTCATTTTGCCTTCGCCAAAAGAATCGATAACCCTCCCCCTTTTGTTTATTATTGTAAGCGTCATGATGCCGATTTGTGCCATCTGACTTTCCACTTCTGACGACGTAATGCTCATAGAAGTCATGCGTTTAGATTCTCATGCTGATTAATAACCACGATCCGTGCAGCTGCTAAAACATGTTTGGTTTTTTTAAAAAAATTTCACAAAACGAATTTCATCTTTTTAGTATACGCAGTATCCTAGTCAGATGGCCATCCAACTACGGTTGACAATAAGATTGCCATGCACTCAGTCAAATATGCAGGCAACCGCTACCAAATTTTGGTGTCAGCACAAGATCGACGTTGCATTTGATTCAAGTAGATCCCTGCGTTTAATTGCCTGAATTGTGAGTGATGATTATCTTTTCCTCTTCAACTAGCATTACTCGTTGTCGTAGTTGTTAGGCCAGACATTTCTGTTACTGTCAGTGTATGTACTGCGATCGCAAAAAACACAACAAAAAAACAAGATATGTCCGAGATCGTATAACGTACATCTCTAACGAATAGGAACTATTTGGATCACATAGCATACCACAAATCATGAATAATGCTTAAGTATGTAATTTCAACGAACACCCACATAGGACTAGAAGATAATGAAATATTTGTTGTTGATAATGGTTCTTGGACTAGTCTCATTTGTAAATGCTTTTGCAGAGCCGCTCATCATGCTTGACAAGCAATCATATATCGAAGGAGATACTATCAGAATCTCCGGCAAAGTTCAGTACGAGCAAGGCATGTTTGTGTTAATACAGCTCAGGAGCCAGACAGACATTGTTGGCATAAACCAGATATTCCCAAGTCAGTCAGGCTCATTCTCATCTACCTTCGAGGCAGAAGGCCCAAAGTGGCAGCAATCTGGCACATACACGGTTATGGTATCATACCAAGGACAGACTGCAGAAAAATCATTCCAATACACAAAACCTGTACGTCAAGAGTCAGTTGAAGAAAATAAGCAAGTGCAGCCCATGCAGCCTGTAAAACCGAAAATAACCATAAAGGGATTCCCAGACATTACGCAGCCGCCACAGCACTATTATGACAGATATGACAATGAGCCGGAATTCAAGGCATGGTTTGACTCCATATTTGCTGGTCATACCATATATGAGATAGTAGGCTACAGACATACACATGTTGCAGGATTTCCTGACCCTCAGTACTCTCCACAATATTATATCGAGCGATACACACACGAAGCTGCATTTCAGGAATGGTTTGACTTGCAGTTCCCAGAAAAGACCATACATGATGTGGTAGGAGTCCCAGAAGAGGTAAAGGTGCTGGTCCCAAGCTGGGTAAAACAGTATGCAAGATGGTGGGCGACAGGTGCTATTGATGATGCGCAGTTTGCTTCGAGGATATCTGAGCTCATAAAACAGGGAATAATCACAATCGATGGCCACATTCCAGTAGCAGGCGGCGCGGATAACACAATTCCCAACTGGTTCAAAAACAACGCAAGATGGTACTCTGACGGACACATAACAGAGGAGGACTTTTTGCGTGGAATAGAATACCTTGTGGAAAATCACATAATAATAATTTAGGAAAATCCGTGCTGCATAACATTTTTTAGCGATGGTATCGTGCATTTTCCATGAAAGCAGTTTTTTTCCTCCCGGTGTTCTTGATTGCAAGTATTTTTCTAGTGAATAGCGCGTACGGGGATGCAATATCTCCGATACGCCAGTTAAATGCAGGAATAATTCCCTCAGAGGTTGTATGCAATGACGGACTTGTCAGGATAGTAGACCATGCAAAGAACAAGTCCGCTTGCGTGAAGAGCTCGTCAGTTGAGACGCTTGTCAAAAGAGGTTGGCAGGAAGCCCCTGGCAGGCAGGTACAGACAACAGAGATTAACGATACGATAAAGCCGATCTCAACTACCAAAGTAGAAGGTGTCGGCGTTAAAAAGAGCACCACCGCGGTATATGACCACATATTTGAGATCTGCGCAGGCTCAATTGACCTTGTGGCGCCAGAGGTAATCATAAAATCAGACATAGAGACAAAGACTGTGATAATATCTGCCGACGTTACGGCAAACTCTTGTATCATATCTGCAGCAACCATAATAGCAATAGACGACGAATCCATTCAATCGGAGCTAAGAAATCAGGACAGTATTATTGCAAAGATAGCCTCTGTAAGATCAGACATTGAGAGATCAATATTACAGCTCGAAGAGGAGCGAATGAAATTTGCCACGATCCTAGCAGAGCAGGACGGAGAGATAAAAAAGCAGAGAATGGATGAGAGCATAGCGAAAATTAGTCAGCTGAGACAGTCAATTAGCGACCTCAAGGATGACCTGAACCGATATTATTTTGTGTTGTATGATGTGCCAAAATCAAAGACCGTACAGCAGTCTAAAGTCTCATTCACTGGCTCTGATATAACAGAGCGTTCCGTGAAGATAATTTCTCTGACTCCTGCAAGAACGGAGGGCGTCTTTGATGTGGCACTTGAAGTGTGCGCTGGAAATAACCCGATTTCAGATCCGATGATAAGCCTCTCATCGGATAGAAAGCAGAGTACGCTTAAGCTCAACAAGGTAATTGCCAACACGTGCTACAAAACTGGTGCCAAGATAGATGCCACCTTGCAAGAAAGCATAACTGCCAGCTTTGTCGACTCTGTCTCCGACACAATCGCACTTGAGAGCACGATAAGGGAGCTAGAGTCAAAGATTAGTCAGGCAAGGGCCGAGCTTACCAACCTGACCCAGAACACGATAAACCCAGACCCAAAAAGAATCCACCAGTTAACAGAAGAGATAACAGCTCTCAGAGCAGACATTGTGGCAACAAAGGCAATGTACTATCAGAGCCTGTACAAGGCATACAAGGCAGAATAGTTAGTTGTGCACCAGTTTCTTTCTGAGTTTGGTGCTAAGATAATCCATTCCAAGCGTTACTGCCAGTATTGCAAGTATGAATGGCGCTGCCTTACCATAGTTGAGACTCTCAAGATGATGTATTATGTAAAATCCTATTCCGCCTGCACCTACAAGGCCCAGTATTGAGGATTCCCTTACGCTGTATGCAAGAAGGAAGAGATATTGGTTGCTCATGTGTGGCAGCGCCTCCGGGATTGTTACAAACTTGGCAATCTGCATCCTAGTTGCTCCAAGGACATGCATTGTATCGTATGCCGCTGCATTCTGTGATTCATAAATCTCATACAGGTATTTGCCACTCAGTCCCATTATGTATAACGTTATTGCGAAGATTCCCGCAGTCGGCCCAAGTCCAACTATCACCACGAGTAAGATTGCCCACAATAATGGAGGCATGGACCAGAGAATCCCAAGCAGTCCCCTGAATATGGCACTCATAAAGGAGGGTGAGATGTTCCTTGCGGCAAGCAGCGCTGCAGGTATCGACAATGCAAATCCAAGACTTGAGCCAATTAACGCCATCTCAAGAGTCTCAATTAGCGAGAAGAACACCTTGTCGCCTACGCTAAAGTCAAACTGGAGCAATTCGCCAATTATTGTTGCAGAGTTGTTGGCATCTTGCAATATCGAGAGAGGATTAAATCCCATATGTACTGAGCTCCCGACTATTACCAGTACCAGTACTATCCACGCATACTGGAATCGGCTAGGTCTCATACAGGTCTTCCACCGCTTCTTTTGTAAGATCCTTTGATTGGATATTTTTCTCTATCCTGCCGTTCATCATGATAAGTACATTATCGCTGTACATCCGCGCAATCTCAGGGTTGTGGTGCGTCATCAGTAGTGTGATTCCCATTTTTTCTTTAATCTCTGCAAAAATATCCATTACTGCCACTGCTGCCTTAAAGTCAAGACTGGCTGTCATCTCATCTGCAAGTATAATCGATGGTTTTTGTATCAGAGTTCGTGCTATTGCTACTCTTTGTTTTTCACCACCGCTTAATTTTTTCACTTTGGTGTTCATCAGGTGGGAGACCTTCAAGTCATACATTAACGAGTATGCTTCAGTGACAAGATCTTTTGTATACACACCTGCAATGGAGCGCCATCTTGGCATTCTCTTTATGGCGCCGATCATGACATTTGAGAAAACGCTTAGCTCGCCTACAAGCCCCAGATTTTGTGGAATGTATCCAAGAAGTTTGCGATTTTCCTTGTCAAAACCCCTATTCCCAAAAATATGCAAGTCTCCTGCGGTGGGTTTTACAAGCCCTAGTGCTACACGAAGCAATGTGGTCTTTCCAGCCCCATTGGGCCCCATTATCGTAACTGCGCTGCCATGCGGAACTGACATTGAGAGGTTGTTGAGTATCTTTCTGTTGTTAATGACCAGCTGAACTGAGTTCATGCTGAGCGCATCAGACATATGGTTCCTGACTATACTCTCTCTGTATATTTCAAACCGGTCAGATTGAGCGCATCCTGGAGGTTTCCAAGGTGTTGGTCTGCAGTCGTCTCGCGGAAGCCCACAAATATGGCAGATATGAGCTTTCTCATGATTTGTTTTGAGCTTTCATCTTTGCCAAGCTCTAGTAGTGCTGCTTTTACCTTGCTTTTTGCAGTTGCATCCATGTCCTTGCTAAACACCACACCGTGCGATGGAATCGGACCTTGCTCATGAATCACTTTGGTGCCATCTCTTACTTCTCTGTACAATTTCTCGCTTACATCGCCTGCGATTATGCTAACATCAACTCGTTTGTTCTTTAGTGCTTCCCAAGCTTGTCCGTAACCGCCTGCAAAGACGACATCTGAAAAGTATGTTTTCGGATCAATCTCTTTTCCAGGTTCCACCGTTACAAGTCCAGTCTCCACCAAAGTCTTCATCGGAGTCACGTATCCTGATGTTGACAGTGGGCTTGGAAATGCCGCGCTCTTGCCACGCAAATCTTCAAGTGTGTTATACGGGGAATCCTTTGGAACCACCCAATAAGAGTAATAGTATGTTTCTGCAGTCAGTGTGTCACCTATGACGACCTCGCGTACTTCTGCAAGCTCTAGTGTAGCTCCGGCCTTTTGCACTGCAAGGTATGATGGCCATGCGCTCATAAACGCCATGTCTGCTTTTCCAAATCGCAGTGCCTCCACTACACCTGCGTACGAAGTTGGTACGTAGATTTGTATGTCATAACCAGTTTTTTGTTCCAGAAACTGTTCAAGCTCTTTTGCTTGTGATTCAATATCACTTGCCTGAGCTGTTGGCTGGATTGCAAGAGTTACGATTTGTTTGGTAGGAGTCTGCACTGTGCTAACACCACTGTCTGCTGCTACGAATATTCCATATCCTATACCGATTCCAGCGGCCAAAATTATTGGAATTATTGCGTAGAGTTTGTTCATGCCATGCGTGAATTTGAATCGTTATTTAAATCCGTAAGAAGATTCTATAGTTTTAGACCATACACCGAAAACAGTATCTGTTTTGTCAGGCAGAAGGACTAGAATCGCTTCTTTCTTGTAGCAAAAGATTTTCTTGCAATAATCAAGGTGGTCGGTGCTACAAAATAGATTCCAAGATTTAGCAATATTATTCCTATGCCGTATCCGAGCATTTCCTGTTCTGAATCAATATCAACATAATTTAGAACCGAAAGTGTCAACAACATTGGTGTTATTGCAATCTTGACAAACTCTTTGAAAACAGGTTGGTCACGCTCAAGGTCTGCCACTGCGGGGCTGAACGTATAGTATAGTACATTGAATCCAGACATAAAGTGTGTGCCAGATTTAGTATTAAGCAAAACTCCGTCCCGTATTTCGCGCAACATCTGCACTTGCGGTGCAAGTTCCGAACCGTATGCGGCAGTTGCAATCAGGCACCCACCTCCCTGTGAGGAATCCGGTTTTGCCTCATGTATCGTCGGTTGTGTTTCCGATAAACTCTGACCGTTATACGTAACGCGCTCAAGTCCACGCAAGCCGATTTCTGTTACTTCGCTTGGAATCGGCACATACAGTAGTTCAGGCGAATGTTTTTGGCCGTTTGTTATTGTCCATCTTATAAAATTCACAGTTTCGGCTGCGTGTTCTTTGCTCTTTGTTGACACATCCATATTCTGGTGTATCAAAAAGTACGAAAAGCTGGTTATCGGGTACGAGTTAGGCCCCGGCGCATTGTTGATTGTGATGCCCTCCCAGTTTTCGTGTGCGGCAGGAAGACTTGGCGCTGCGCCTGCTGCGGCCGCAGATAAAGTGTCAAGTGTTGGCTCTACGAATGCAGTACCATCGCCATTCAAAATATACGCGTATGTCATTTTATTTTGGAATGCGTATGCAAGCTCCACGTATCCTACCGAGTACGGAGTTGTCCTCACAGTAGCTGCAACTCCCTCGTTTCCTGCAGCACCAACTCCCACCGGCCAAGGAACGCTCTTTCCAAATCCGACCTTCTGGTCCCATTCCTGACTGACCAGGTGAAGATATTCCGTAAAGACGTGTGTTGTTCCCGAGCCATCAGAGCGACGCGCCACCAAAATATCCCTGTCTGGAAGATTCAGATCAGGATTGTTTTCCCGTATCGCAGGGTCATTCCATTTTTTTATCTTACCAAGGTATATGTCTGCCACATTTTCTCCAGTAAGTCTCAGTCCACTGCTTGGAACCTCAGGAATATTATAGCTTACTGTCACGCCGCCTATTGTCATAGGTATGTGTAGCGAGTCTGGAACTAGATTCATCTCGTTTGTAGTAAGCGGCGCATCGCTTGCGGCAAAGTTAACTGTGTTTTCTATGTGTTGTTTTACGCCGCCGCCGCTCCCTATTGACTGGTAATTCAAAGTGATGTTTGGATGTTCCTGGTTGTACTTTACACGCCACAGATCAATTAGTGGGAACGGGAAAGTGGCTCCTGCGCCAGTTATGGTAAACTCGCTTTGCGCAATAGCCGTTTGCGAGAGCATTGCACCAAATAAGATTGCAAAAACCACTGCGGCTTTGAAAACTTTCATGTATGTGCTCACATTGTACTTTATTTCTGTAAGCCCACTATAGATTACGGTTTTTCAGTAAAACAATATTTTCTATATAGGGCTCTGTATAGATACCTGCAGTTCCAATATTAAAAAAATGGATCAGAGCCGCCTGATGGACTGGACTAGACGTTCTTTGATTTTGACATCATACTCTGTTGTGATTATCTCTCCCTGTTTTGCGTCGCATTTGCCTATTGGCACAAGATAGTTATCTGCAGTTTGCGCAACGCATCTTCCCTGATCGTCCACATAGACTACAAGTACTTCTTCGGTAACATAGCTTGGAATCAGGTTCCAAAAAGGCCAGACAAATACACCAAATACGGTCACTGCTATACCTATTACGACTGCAGCAAATATTGCGTTCTGTCCTACCATACAGGTAATACAAAATACAAATATTTAGTACCAAAACTCGATGTTCATTTCTGATTATCAGTGCTGAGAATTTTGCTGAAATCGAAAATTCATATGATTTATGTAACATGAATGTGAGCAGAATGTGTGGAGTCTGATATCATCTCCCAGGTGTCAAGACCTATTTTAGACAAAGTCTTTGCTACTCCTTCAACGTCTGAGCTGATAGTGCAGGATTTTGCAGTAATTATGATAATTGCATCCATCATGGCGCTAATCTCATATAAGCTAAAGCAACCAATGATAATGGCTTACATTATTGCAGGAATGCTCATAGGACCGCATACACCTCCATTTAGCCTGATCGTGAATGTGGACATTTTGCATGTGTTTGCAGAAATCGGAATCATCCTGCTCTTGTTTGTAATTGGCATGGAATTTCCAATTGAGAAGCTCAAAAACATTGGAAAAAAGGCCACATTCATAGCTGTGGTTGAAGCATCTGGCACGTTCATGGCAGGATTTGCAGTGACGCAAGCTATGGGATTTGCGTTTTTTGATAGCTTGTTTTTGTCGTTGGCAATATCAGTGACAAGCACTGTCATCATAATGAGGGTTCTAGAGGAGCTCGGTATGCTAAAAGACGAGGCAACATACCTTGTCATCGGCATTGCAGTGATAGAGGATGTCATAATAATCTCGCTACTTGCCGTGCTGCAATCTGTTGCAGCCACTGGAAACCTTTCCATTACAGAGGTCGGCGTTTCCATCACGCTGGTAATTGCTTTCATTGTGGGCGCCATCATAGTAGGCTCCAAGGTAATTCCAAGATGTGTGGATTTGGTCGGCAGAACAAATCATGATGAGTTATTGATCATAGGTGTACTGGGAGTAGCCTTTGGTCTTGCATTCATTGCATTCAGACTAGACATATCGGTTGCAACAGGTGCATTCTTTGCTGGTGTTTTGGTGGCAGGCTCCAGGATGAGAATGGCTACCAAAGTGCTTGCCACTCCAATTAGAGACATGTTTGCAGCCCTCTTCTTCATTTCAGTTGGCGCTCTGATGGATATCAAGCTGCTGCCCATGTTCATTGTGCCTGCCGTGATTTTGGTGCTTGTCTCTTTTGTTGCAAAGTTTTCCACAGTGTGGGCATCCGCAAGAGCCCAAAAGCTTGGAAAGGTCACATCGCTCAAGACAGGCGTGGGCCTTTCCTCATCAGGGGGCGAGCTTGCACTTGTTGCTGCAAAGGGAGGAGTAGATGTGGGCGCCACTAGTTCATTTGTGCTTCCCATGGTTGGCGCCATGACAATTATCTCCACTTTCATCTCTCCATACGTGATAAAATACGGATGGAAGTTCACGGAGCGCCTCGCAAGAAAAGAGGTAGAAGGAAAGGACGGCTAAACATCAGATGTATCAGGCGTATTCGAATATTTGTCTAATGTAGGCAGAGATCTACTTTGTGGTCAGCCGCAAAAAGCAGACTGCACGCATTGCATTCTGTCATCTTTGCGTCATAAAGCTCGTCATTTTATGCCATGTCTTGACTATAGTCAGCACCAAACCCAAGACTGAACACTAGCCTCTGATGCGTTGGAGTGGCTTTCTGTGCTCGTCTACCAATTCTGCTACCACATCAACATCAAATGGCTTTAGTATTACCTTGCTTGGGCGCATCTTCTCAAGTCGTTTTTGATCATACCAGTCAAGATGGCTTGCTGTTAAAATCACCACGTTTGCCTCTGGATCGGCCTGCATTATCTTTTCCAGCGCGTAAAAGCCGTCATAGTCAGGCATTACAAGGTCCAAAAATACAATGTCCGGACGAAATTTGACATATAGCTCCTTGGCTTCTTTCCCGTTGTAGCCAAAGCCCTCTACCTTGACATCCAGAATCTTGAGATATTCGCAAAATACTGAGACTGTCTCTGCGTCATCGTCTACCACTATGGCAGTAGGGATATTGTACATTAACAAAAAACCACGCGTAATGACATATGAGTTGGCGTTTGATTATAATGAAAAGATCATACCATCATAAAAAAAGTGGGCATCCTAGGCGGTTGCTAGGAATGCTCCAATTCCGGCACCTACGCCGATTCCAAGGACGAAAAATAGCGTGTCCCAGGCAATCACCTTTTTGAAAGGTGCCTTGACTTGATAGTTCCAGTGTGTTTGACTTGTTTTCATGATTATACTACGACACGCTCAGTGATAATACCAGCTCAGCTAATGTGCTGAAAAGTAAGCTTGGCATTCAGACGCGACCTATAGATTGAGGGATTTTTTCAAATCCTTGTATCTATTGCGTATTGTGACCTCGGTAACGCCAGATGCGAGCGCTATTTGTCTTTGAGATATATCTACATCATATTTCATGCAAGATATGTAAAGTGCGGATGCGGCCATGCCCATTGGATCCTTGCCTGCAGTCAACCTCATTCCGTTTGCCTCCTTTAGGACTGCAAATGCATCTCTTTTGACCTTTTCACTTAACCCAAGATTATTTGCTATCTTGGACATGCATATAATTGAGTTCACCACCGGTATCCTCAGATCAAGCTCGTGCACAAGTAATCGATAGTTTTTAGAAAGATTCTTTCTCTTTATGTTAATTGCGTCAGCTACGTCGTTTAAGGTTCTTGGAGTTTCAGCATCCCTACATGATGCATAAACTGCCGCCGCAAGTACTCCTTCAATAGAACGACCCCTTACAAGACCTTTTGCCACTGCCTTTCTATACACATATGCTGCCTTCTCTACTATTGCGTCAGAAAGTACGAGTTTATCTCTTAACTTGCCAAGCTGAGTAAAAGCATGTTTTAGATTTCTGTCCATCTGCTCGTGCATCTGGCTACGACTGTCCCACGTTCTCAAACGGTTCATGCTGTATCTCATCGATGATGTTAGTGGCTTTCCCATAGCATCTCTGTTTGACTGTCCTATCATAGTGGCAAGCCCCATATCGTGAATTGCAAGTGATGCTGGGATTCCAGAGCGACTCTTATCATCATGTCCATCTTTTGAAAAACGTCTCTCAGGGCCAGAATCCTCGATCTGCTCAGATTCCACGTACCCACAACAGCTGCAAAAACGTTCGCTTGTAGTGCCATCAGTTAGCATTAGGCCTCTGCAACGCCTACAATGCCTCTCAATATCCAAATTATGTATTACCATCAGCCAAAGCACATGTTAGAATGTCCCAGCTAATAAGAACTAATGAAAATGCTGTACGTCGGACACAGTATTTAGAACCATTACAAATCCGAGTTTGGCCAATCACAATACTTGCAATAAGCATAATCGACGATACAAGGTGCAGAACATCCTAAAATCACAAAATAATTTTTACAATTTACCAATGTTGGAAAATGCCATTTGGCTGCCAGATCAGAGCATTATCCCCATTTTGTCCAGACATTCTGCATAATATTCAAAAGCTACTTGTTTTTTTCAGAATGTAATGAGTGGGGAAGCATGGTCCAACCTTGACAAGGTAGATCAGAAAATAATAGAAATTCTCAATGTAAATGCACGAACTCCATCAAAGGACATCGCAGTCGAATTACGCAAAATGGGCCACGATGTATCAGATAGAACTATCAGAAAAAGAATAGAGCGCCTTGAGAAGAGTGGAATTATCAAAGGATACAAGGCAGTGCTTACCGACGTTGCAGAATCCAACGAATACGAAGCACTATTCCTCAAATTCAAGGTTACAAAATCACTTGACACACTAAAAGAGTCAGTACGGGAACATGTAGTCTCGCTGCCATATTACCTGCTGGTTGCAAACATAGAGGGCGAATGGAACATGCTGGTGGTGCTTCGTGCCGAACGCGGCATAAAGAATCCAGGAGCAAAGATAATTGAGAAATTCTCAGAGGATGTAATTGACTACAGGGTAACCAAACTTGACTTTAAGAACATCAACATAGTGAACATGTCTTTGCTACTTCTCTAAAATAGAATACTCTGATTCAGCAGTCTCTAGTGCTCTTTTCAGCTCAGTTATTGTAAACGGTTTTTGTATGAACGCTACTGCACCTGAGCTTATCGTGTCTTTTACCCTCTTTGTTGTCTTTTCATCTGCAGTTATCAGAATAATTTGTGTGTCAGGCTTTTCCTGAAGTATTTTGTCTGCCACCACGTCTCCCGTTATGTCGGGAAGTCCCATATCCAAGAGGACGACCGGATTTTCTTTCAAGAGTTTTTTTACCTCCTTTAGCGCACCGTTTCCAGTAGACGCGGTGTGGATGTTCCTATACCCTAGGTTTTCAAGATGGTTTTCAAGCTTGAGTACGATTGCCCTGCTATCATCAACGACTAGTATAGGACGCTGGTCCTGTTCTGTGTCTTTTATCTGAAACTCTTTTGAGCGCTCAAAGGCGTCCTTTGCATCATCGTATCTGGATGCCTTCAGAAAACATTTTGCGGCGCACAGAAACGCAGATTTTGCAAGATAATCTTTTTGCTTTTTTCCATATGATAAAAATAGCCTTCCTGCCTCCGTTGCCTCCGATGAGGCATCCTTGTTCTGGCGCCCTCTGCACTCAGATGCCAGAATGTACGAGAGTGCGGCCTTTACCGGATCAATGTTTTTTATCGATTCCGCAATGCTGGTGAACATGTTGTATGCTGCCATTATCTGGTTGTTTCTCAGGTGAGTCAGCGCCAGATCAAAATCAGGCTCTTTTTTTGCCACGCAAAGAAGTGCATTCTGTTTTATTTTATACTAGCTGCTCAAGTTATGAACATACATTGTTGAAAAATTATACGCCAACTATCCAGTTAATCATCGTGGTGGCAGCAAACGCGATTGCCGCGCTTCCCGGTATGGTTATGAGCCAAGCTGCAACGATCTGTCTTCCCACCTTCCATCGAACAGCGTGTTTTCTGCGTGCTGCACCAGATCCCATAATAGAGCCCGTTATTGCATGAGTGGTGCTGGCAGGAATACCCAAGGACGCAAATACAGCAAGGACTATTCCACCACCAGTTTCGGCAGCAAATCCCTGATAGGGTTTTAGTCTTGCTATTTTTATTCCCAATGTCTTGATCACCTTAAAGCCTCCGATAAAGGTGCCAAGCGCTATTGCAGACGATGCTGCCAGAATCACCCATATTGGGACCTCGAATGTGCTCAGTATCCCTTCTGACATAAGTATCAGTACGATTATCCCCATTGTCTTCTGGCCGTCGTTTGCGCCATGAGTTAGCGCAAACCATGCAGACGAGAAAAGTTGGAGCTTGCCAAATGTCTTGTTCACAGGGCCTGGCCGCTTTTTTGCAAATACAGTAATTATCACTGTGGTAAAGATTATCCCTATGGCCATTCCACCAAGAGGCGAGACCACTATCCCTATCAGCACCTTGTAGAGCCCATCAAACAACAATCTTTCAAATCCTACTACTGCCAGGCCCGTTCCAATCAGTCCTCCTATAAGTGAGTGGCTCACGGAGATTGGCAGCCCAAAATACGTACAAATTGATGCCCACGATGTTGCGCCCACCAGACCTCCGATTATCATGTATATTGTAACATCATCAGGATTCAGAATTCCCTTTGCTATTGTCGTAGCAACTGCCACGCCAAACAGGAAAGGACCGATAAAATTTGCAGCCGCCGAGAGCAATACCGCATGCAGTGGTTTGAGTACTCTTGTACCTATCACCGTAGCAACAGAGTTTGCAGCGTCATTCCAGCCGTTGACAAAATCAAAAATTAGCGCTGCCACTATTGCCCCAATTGCAAGCTCGTACATACCCTTATGTGTATTTGAGAACTATGTCTTCTATTACATCAGCTACGTCAAGACACCTATCCGAGGCAGTCTCTATTGCCTCGTAAATATCCTTTAGTTTTATTATGTTAACGGCATCATTAGTCTCAAAGAGCTGCCCAACTGCAGTCCTGTACAGATCATCTATTTTGTGCTCAATATCGCTGATTTTCCGGCAGTGCTCAATTAGCGACTTGTCTGCCTTGACATGCTTGAGCTGTGATATCAGTATTTCAACTTCCTTGATTGCCTCTGCTAGCTGCTTTGCAATCTCAAGCATGAATGGAGGGGCTGACGCAATATGATAGCTTGTGATCCTTCCAGCAATGCCTTCCATGTAGTCTATGACATCATCTGTCTTTGCGGCAATCCTTTGTATGTCCTCTCTGTCAAGTGGCGTTATGAATGTCTTGTTAAGCTCTGCAAATATTGAACGCGTCAGATCGTCTGCCTCCCTTTCCAATTTTTTTATTCTCTCCTGATAATCAGATGCCCTGTCCATATTCAAGAACAGATCCACAAGCTGCTCTGATGTCTCCTTTGCCTTTAATGCAAGGTTATCCAGAATTGTAAGAATTTCCTTCTCGTTTGACTTTACCCATGATAGCCACTGCCCCATACGCATGCTCAAAACCTGCGTAATTAAAGCATGTTCTACATATACTATATTCGACTATATAGTTACAAATGATGATTACAAACCAACCAAAATGATTTTGTAACAGTCAGGAAAACCACAGTTGTGAAACGTATAGAGACCATAATACCAAACAACAAGCTGAACCTTGTAGTATCGGCCATAGAGGATATTGGAGTAGGTGGCATCACCATAACGGACTCTAAGGGCAGGGGTAAGGGTGTGCGTCCCTCACTTCGCAGTCTGCGAGGTACAAGCAAGCAGCAAGCCGAATATAACAGTCTTGCATCCGTAATGACCATAGTAGAAGACGATAAGGTAGACCGAATAATCGATGCAATAGTAGGTGTTGCAAGCACTGGCTCAAGCGGGGACGGGATGATCTTTGTTTCACGTATAGACTATACAGTAGACATACAGACAAAACAAAAGAAAAGTTAGACAGTATTCAAATCATACACTGATTTATGTGATCTTGTCTTCTCTTCAAAGATCGCCAAATGTTGCAGTATGCAAAAGTTCACAAAGTCGCTAAACGACTTTATTTTGTAGTTTGCCTGCAAAGACTCTTTGTTTTGCTCGTAGAATTCTTCCACTTTGAGTAGCGTGTATTTTTGAAGAGGTACAAGCCTGCTTCGCTTTGTGTTCGATTGTTCTGCCGTCTCAAGCTCCTTCTCACCCTCAAGCGTTGCCATATCAACTATCTCTGTCATCTCCGAGACGAATATCTTACCCCCATCGGACGGCTTTATGCCAGATGATGCAGAAATTATCTTTATGACATCTTTTGCTTCCAAGTCTGGAACTACAAGCTCTATTTTTACAAGAGGCACACTCTTGAGTCCCGTGCTTCCCAGCCGTGATCCTGATTGTTTTTCATATATCTCGCTGTTAGATATGTTATGCTTGGCGATGATGTAAGAGCCAACCTTTGATATCTGCGCCTTTATGTTTGCAAAGTTTTGGGAACGGATGATTGCCTCGATCTTTTTCATTATATTTCACTTATCACGGGTTGATGACTGCCCTTCCTAGTATCTTGCGAGCCTTTAGGTCTTCAAGGGCGGCGTTTGCCTCGGAAAGAGAATATCTCTTTGAGATTATCGGGTTGATAACACCCCTTTTTGCAAGTCCTAAAAGCTCAAGCATGTCATTGTAGCTTCCAGTGTATGCGCCTTGTATTGTGATTGCCTTCAAGGGGACTGTGACAAGTGAGAGATCAATTGAACCTCCAAAAAGCCCTACAAGAATAAGATTACCGCGCTTTCTTAGAACCGCAAGCCCCATCTTCACAGTGGGCGGCGCATTGACAAAGTCAATCACGCTGTCTGCTCCTTTGCCGCCGCAAAGACTGATTATCTTTTGGGTTGCATCAGCATCCTTGGAGTTGACCACGCTGTCTGCTCCAAGCTCTTTTGCAGTCTGCAGTTTAGCATCATCAATATCTACACAGATTATGTTTGCGCTGGTTATGGCACGAGCTATCTGCACTCCCATGAGTCCAAGGCCCCCAGCACCGAAAATCACTATACTGTGCTGCGAGTTTGCATTTGCCTTCTTTATTGCAGTATAAGCAGTAAGCCCAGAGCACGCAAGCGATGCTGCAGCGTCAAGGTCGATTCCAGATACCTTTGCTAAGAACTTAAAGTGTGGAACAAGCACATATTCGGCGTAACCACCATTCTGAAATACACCAAGCGAGCGCGGCGCATCACACAAATTATCATTTCCTACACGGCATGCAGGACAGTTACCGCATCCAATCCACGGATATACAAGCACGTTGTCCCCAACCGAAAATCCCTGAACTGAGCCTCCTACTTCGGTAATCGTGCCGACAATCTCATGTCCAGGTATGACAGGAAATTTTACTCCCCTGTCTGTGACTTTCATAAAACCATCGCCTGTATCGTATCCGCCTTCCCATAGGTGGAGGTCGCTGTGGCACACGCCGACTGCCTTGACCTTGACTAGAACTTCGGAGTCTTTTGGCTCTGGTGTGTCAACATCAGAAATTACAAGTGGTTTTTCCGGCTCTATTATTCTTGCAGCCTTCATGGGAATTCATCCATACCATTACAATATAAGAGTTGACAGACTGAGGCAAAAAAATAGAGCCTCACAGTATTATTGAGCAAGCAGGAGATTTCCATTATTGAGTCATAGTGCCGAGAACATCTCACAGGCGCCAGTGAATGTTCTATTCAACCCAAATACTATTACAAAAAAGGACGTCTGGGAGATCAACATAGTCCAGATTCTGGAAATTCTCATCTCAATACTGAAAAAGGCGGACAAAAAGGACTTGCGTGTAGCAGGAATGGCCGCCCTGTCATCATCGCTGATCCACAGAATGAAAGTGGAAAGAATATTTGCACTACAGAAGGCAGCGATGGAAAAAAAGCCCATGCGTGAAAGATCAGATGTAGACATTCAGCTTTTAAACATCCCATACAGGCACGAGGCCACATATCCAGTAACGCTGGACGAGCTTTTAGATCTGTTGGAGAATCTCATCGGGACCATCGCAAATCCAAGATCAAGGAGGGGGAGCCAGCTTCGCTTTGAGCCGGTCGAGGTTCCCGACTTTAAGGATTATTTCGTATCGCTTGAAAACATAATAGGAAAATACGAGGATCTCATACTTCGCAAGATAGAAAACGACGGTTTTGGGTTTCTCCACAAGATAGTTGCAGACCTTGATGTGACAGACTCTATACGATGCTTTTTTGCCATATTGTTCCTTGCAAGGGATCAAAAAGTCGACCTTGAGCAGATTGACGACGATATCAAAATCACCGTGATTCAGCAGGCTACAGGTGCATAGACATGACCAAGGTAGAAGATGAGAACGAGGCGGCGGCAAGACTGGAGGCGGCGCTTTACTCTGCAGGCAGGCCTCTTTCGGTAGAGGAGCTGATAAAGGCATCAGGCACAGAGTCAAGAACGAAAACTCTTGCTCTTCTTGGCGCACTTGAGAAAAAGGTAAAGACAGCATTCCGTGCCATTGAGATAGCCGTACTTCCTGACGGCTCGTACGTATTCCAGTTAAAGCCGGAATTTAACAACGTGGTCAGAAGATACGCCTCAAAACCCATACTTGCAAACGCGACACTGAAGACTCTCTCATACATTGCTTACATGCAACCCATATCATCAAAACAGCTGGTAGAGACAAGAGGGACCGGAGTTTACTCTCACCTAAAGGAGCTTGAACAGCTTGATTATATATCGCATCAGAATGTAGGTAGACTCAAAATATACATGACAACTGCAAAGTTCCAGAAATACTTTGGAATAAGCGGAGATTCGGATGTGCTCAAAGAAAAGCTCTTCAAGAAAATAAGAAGACCGGCTTCTGTGCCTCAGCCTCTGACTCAGCAAGCCTAGAAGAAAATGCGCTTTGTATAAATTAGAGTACTGCAAACCCGATTTGTGAAACGCTCAACTGAGAATCTAGCAACAAGCAAGATAACCGGTGGAAGAAGACATCCTCTCAGAACAAGAAGAAAATACGACATGGATAGATTCCCAAATGAGGCAGTAATAGGCACTCAGACCACAGTCACAAGGGACGTCAGAGCAGGTCTTGTCAAGACAGCATTAAAGACTGCAGATCATGTCAATCTTGCATTAAACGATGGCAAGGTAAAGAAATCAAAAATTCTCAAGGTATTAGAAAATGCAACAAACAACGACTACCAAAGGCGTGGTGTCATATCAAAAGGCGCAGTACTTGAAACCGAGGACGGCAAGTGCAAAGTAGTCTCAAGGCCGGGGCAGCACGGAGTAGTCAACGCAATTCTCATAAAGTGATCAGATGAAGGATTACGAACACTTCGTAATCTGGCTGGATTATTTTAACAAGACGCTCACCAAAAAAATGGGTCGCAGGCTTCCAAAGGAAAAATGTGTTTTTGACCCATCACTCAAAGAGCTAATTGATGCAACAAAGGAGGCCGGATTCGAGGTAACAGAGTCAGATGAGAAGGTAAGATTCCCAAGGAGGGCTTATGTCAGGTCAGGCTACATCACGCTGCCAAAATCAACGCCGAAGATGCAAGCTATGTACAAGATTTCTGAGCGTCTTGTTGCAAAAAGAGCAAAACAGTCAAAATAAAATTCGTTTCAGCTTGGAGCTAAAGTAAAGTTGACAGAAGTCTATGATTAGCTGACTACTGTTTTGAGTAATAATTGCAGGAGGTAGGGGAAATTATGCACTTGGCCAGTAGTGGCAGAGTCATCATACGACTCAAACGACAACTAGAGGAGGGCAACTTTGTATGCGATGAATCCGGAAGGAGAATTGCAAAGGTTGCAGAGCTTATCGGGCCAGTTTCAAACCCGTATGCGTCGGCAATCTCTCTTACGAACAACATCAAAAAATACGTTGGAACCAAGGTATACTTCCTTGATGAACCTGTGATTAAACAAAAAAATAGGAAGCAAAGAAGATGAACGTAACAGAACTAGAAACATGCTGCCCAGAATGCAAATCGTCACTTGTTGATGATTTGTCAAGCGGTGAACGCATCTGTTCCATGTGCGGCGTTGTCGTCATGGAACAGCTGGCAGATTATGGTCCAGAGTCAAAAAGCTCAAGTCTTGAAGAAAGATTCAAAGTAACGCGCGCAAGCGGACAGACAACATACTCGCAACATGACTTGGGGATCACCACAGAGATAGCAATCTCCACAAAAGACTTTAGCGGCAAGACGATCAACTATCAGGTTGCCAACCAGATGCATAATCTGAGAAAATGGCAACAAAGGGTCAGAGTATCGTCACCACGAGAGAGAAGACTGGCAAACGTCTTATCAGTGATAGGAACCGCATGTCAAAACCAGTCTCTGTCAGATAATGTCTTGGAGACGGCCTCGATGATATACCGAAATCTCGACAACCGTGTTGAAGTGAAGGGAAAATCTGTCGCATGCATAGCAGCTGCTGTCATATACATGGCGTGCAAGCAATGCGACGTCGTAAGATCCCTTGAGGAAATTTGCGCTGGAACCGGTCTTGCAAAAGACCTGAAGATGAAGACAAAACTTGCCGCAAAATACTATCGCACGCTGGTCATGGAGCTGGGCTCCGTAACGGCTCCGGTGATAACCATGGACAAGTACATCTCCAAGATATCCAATCTGACAAATACTGACGTACGAGTAGAAAGATTGGCCTTGGAGATAGCAGAGAAGACCAAGGACATGAACGTTGCAGACGGCAAGGCTCCAAATGGCATAGCGGCCGCGTACTTGTACATCGGCTCGATTTTGCTAGGCCAGAATGTCCTACAAAGAGACGTTTCAAGTGTGGCCGGTGTGACCGAGGTGACAATACGAAACAGATGCAAGGAGATACTATCGTGCTACAAGCTGAAACTGACACTCAGACCAACTTTTGCCAAAAGCTAACACTCCCCTCTTTTTGTTTTTTGGTTAGGAACAGCTAAAATCCGTCGGGGTTATATAGAGAAAAAAATTACTTTTGTGCATATGGCAGTACTGGAAATAGTAGACCTACACGTCCAAAGGGAGGGAAAGCCGATTCTCAAAGGCGTCAACCTCAAAACAGGTTCAGGCGAGGTGCATGCAATAATGGGGCCTAACGGTTCAGGCAAGAGCACACTGGCATACACGCTGCTAGGTCATCCAAAGTACGAGGTCACTCAGGGAAAAATTCTTCTTGATGGCGAAGACATAACAGAGGCGCCCACCGATGAGCGCGCAAAAAAAGGACTGTTCTTAGGATTCCAGTATCCAACTGAAGTGTCAGGTGTTGGCTATTCGCACTTCCTTAGAACGTCATACAATGCACTTAGCAAATCATTGCAAAGTAGCAACAGAGAAGTGTTTATCACAGTAAGAGAATTTCAAAATTATCTGAAGAAAAATCTCCAGACAGTAGGACTGCGAGACGATTTTTTGGGCAGATATCTTAACGAAGGATTCTCCGGAGGAGAGAAGAAAAGATCAGAGGTACTGCAGATGGCAGTGCTCAAACCAAAAGTGTCCATTCTTGACGAGCCAGATTCTGGCCTCGATATTGATGCAGTCCAAGCAGTTGCAAAAGCAATAAGCGACGTATCCACCCCTGATGCGACAGTAATAGTGATCACACATTATGCAAGAATACTCAAATTCCTCAAAAAGCTTGACTATGTGCATGTTTTTGCGCAGGGAAAGATTCTGAAATCTGGCAACGCACAGCTAGCAGACGAGCTTGAACAGAAAGGCTACGACTGGATTGTCAAAGCCTAGATGCAGCGCATGTGCAAGAACTTGACCAGATTTCTTAAAGCGAAATAAAACAGACT
The DNA here is from genome assembly GCF_000723185.1 of Candidatus Nitrosotenuis uzonensis. Classification (NCBI taxonomy): domain Archaea; kingdom Thermoproteati; phylum Nitrososphaerota; genus Candidatus Nitrosotenuis; species Candidatus Nitrosotenuis uzonensis. Next base: position 24,164 of record NZ_CBTY010000001.1, on the reverse strand, counting down.
AGATCAAACAGATTTTGAACTCATTTTTTCCCGATGGTGCTTTTCTTTTGCCTCAAGTTCGTTGAATTCGTTTAGACAAAGCAGATCAAATGGTCGCATTCTTCTCTTTCTGGCCTCCTCTTTGAGCTTGCCTATGTCCTCATTTAGCATTCCCTGTGCTGCAAGAAGTGCGTCATCTTCCATACCGAGACCGTAGTATGCTTCGGATTTTGCGATTGCTACGCCCTTAAGCGACGGATCGATTTTTTGTGCACGATCATAGTACGATATGGCATCACCATACATTTTCAGAAATGCAAGTGTTGCGGCCGCGTTTACCAGTGCAGTAACATCGTTTGGATTGTGCTTTAAGGCTCGGTCATACCATGATAGAGCCTCCTCATGCCGTCCAATCTGGTTAAGAGCAAGTCCTCTGCCGTCCATTGCCCATATATCAGATGGATTTTTTTCCAAGAGTTTATCGTACAGTATCATTGCCTCCTCGTATCTTTTGAGACTCTCAAGTGCGTACACTTTGTTCTTCAAGGCATACTCGTCATACGGATTAAGTGATAGTACAGTATCACATGCAGATACTGCATCAGCAAATCGTCCTATCCGAATGTATGCTGACGCCAGATTCTGAAGTGCGATCATGTCATCAGGGTCATCGTCTAACATTTTCTTGCAAAACTCTATTACCTCATCCCATTTTCTGTCTGCAAACAGCTTCTTTATCACATCCACAGGATGTGCAACACCGCTCATATCTTCAATAGTAGTAGGTAGAAAATTAACATTTCAAACCAAGCAAGATAGCCACAAATGAGCCCATGCCTGTGCGCCAAGATAAGAACTCTGCCGAGATTGCAAATCTTGACTATCAATAAATATGGAATGAGTCGAGCAACAACATGGAAGCGGCAAGGACTTTTTTTAATTTCTCATTTTTTAAGATAGACCCAAAATGGAGATGGATGGCAGATCTTGCAAAAGAAGAATCCGCAAAAGAGGTCGAGCAGGTGATAAGAAACTCCAAAGTAAAATGCAGGTCATATTCCACACTTGGTTTGAGGGATGATACAGAATTCCTTCTCTGGTTTGCCTCCGAATCCATTGAGGAAATCCAAGGCGTGATATCGAAGATATATTCTACAGTATTTGGAAAATACATCATCGCGTCCAGAGTATACATCTCATCTACAAGGCCGTCAATCTATGCGAAGATGGGGCGGAGCATATCCTTTGTCGCAGGCGATGAGCCAAAAAAATATGTCATAGTATATCCGTTTGTCAAGACGCGTGAATGGTACCTGCTTCCTCTTGATGAAAGGAAAAAGATGATGGATGAACACATCCAAGTAGGCCACAAATACCCACAGATTCTCCTGAACACCACCTATTCTTTTGGGATACATGATGAAGACTTTATGCTCGCTTTTGAGACAGACGATCTACACGCATTTCAAGACCTAATAATGGAGTTGCGTGAAACACAGGTCTCACGGTATGTTGAACGTGATACTCCCATGATAGTGTGTGTCAAGAAGGATATTATTCCGCTTGTTGCAAGTCTTGGATAAATGAACGCGTTAAAGGAATGGGCAACGGTAGTGCGGGCCTTGGAGTCAGGCGAGCAGACAGTTCTGCTTCGCAAGGGAGGCATTTTGGAGACAGCATCAGGGTTTGTAATAGAATCAAAAAAATTCCTGCTATTTCCCACATATGAGCATCAGGCATTCGATAACATCAAACCTCAGTTTCATGCGCATCTAGAGTTCGTAAAAAATCACGTTCCCCCGCAAGGCACCAATACTATTGCCTCGTACGCAGAAGTTCTTGCCGAATCAGACATCAAATCAGAGAAAACCATAGGCAGACTCGCGGATTTTCACATATGGAGCGATTCTTACGTAAAGACTCGTATGGGATGGATGCCACAAAAGGCAATGAAGGCAATATTTCTCAAGACATACAGAATACCTGACATCACAATAACATTAAAGCCAGAGTATCAGGGCTGCAAATCTTGGATAGACATAAATGCAAATTTGGAATCTGGAAGACCAGTGCTTGGCGAATCAGAAATTGCATCAAGACTTGAAAAGTTCAAGGAGATTGTAAGTTGAAGTATAGAACTCTTGGTAAAAGCGGCATCAGGGTTTCAGAGATAGGATTTGGCGCATGGACGATAGCACTTGATTGGTGGGGCAAGAAAATAGATGATGATGAGGCAAAAAGGATGTTAAAACGCGCATACGATCTTGGCATTAATTTTTTTGAAACTGGTGACATGTATGGAAAAGGCAAGAGTGAGAAGCTGATAGGAGAAGTATTCAAAGGAATGCGCAACGAAATTGTGATTTCGACAAAGTATGGGTATGAGTTCGAGGGGGTGACTCAAATAGGACATAGCGAGCTTCCACAGAGGTTTGATCCCTTGTTCACAGAACATGCGCTGAAAAACAGCCTTGCTAGGCTGCAGACTGATCACATAGATGTTTACGGCCTGCATAACCCCAAGATGTATCATATCAAGGACGACACCATATTTCATACTCTTGATAACAAGATTAACGAGGGAGTCATAGGAACATACCAAGTTGCGCTTGGCCCCGCAATAGGCTGGACGCAGGAGGGATTAGAGTCAATGAAAAGACCTAATGTGTCCGCAGTGCAAACAGTATACAACATTTTGGAGCAGACGCCAGGCAACGAGCTTATCGATGCTGCAGCTACAAAAGATGTCGGAATACTTGTCCGTGTTCCAGACGCATCAGGAATTCTCACAGGGAAGGTTACTGCAGACACCAAGATAGACGAAAAGGATCACCGCTCCGTAAGGCGCGGAGAATGGATAAAATCCGCGCTACAAAAAGTAGAACAGTTAAGACCAATAGCTCAGAGAAACGGGCTGAGTATAACAGAGCTTGCAATCAAATTCATTCTGTCAAAAAATCCCGTATCGTCTGTTTTGCCTACGGTTGTAAGTGTGGAGGAGATCGAGCAGTTTGCCGCAATGTCGGACGGTCACTACCTACCAAGTACTGACATGGTAGAGATCGCTTCACTGTACATGTCGTGGCCGCCATACGAGATCAAGGCCACCGCCATTACATAGTAAATACGCAAGTATGCCATTTTGGAATGCAATTTTGGCGCGTTTTTTCAAGAACGGTTCTAAAAACAATTCCTAAAATCCACCATATTTAATATCTAAAATAGACTGTGATGATATTATGAATGTGGAAAACAATGCTAAGAGAGCTCTACTGGTTTTTTCCATCGAAAAGGTACTAATGAAGATGGGCCAACCAGAATACGAGCTTGTTGTGGCACGTCTGAAGAACGAATACGACTGCTTTCTTGTAAACTGCGCGGAAAACCCCCAATACCTAAAGCGAATACTGGAAGATGTTTACGGCAATGCATACGATGACATTCTAAGAGAAATACGGAAGGAATTTGGCGAATTTGTCTCTCAGAAATATTATTCGGATTTTCTTGTAGCCATGTCAAGATGACCTACAAGACAAGAACATGATAATTTCTCAAAAAGAAGCACTTCTTGCGTGCCTAGTATTCGTGGCAGCATTTTTTGCTGCTGTAAACGTCACAGGATATCAGGAATATCTGGTTGCTGACAAATGGTATTATACGGACTTTTTGTTCATTGTTGCCCCTCTAGCTGTACTCGTCGTCTCGGCCATACTTGTTGCACGATACAAGATCAGCGGCAGTCATGCCATATCTTGGATTCTATTTTTTGTTGCGACAATATCATGGTTTGCAGCAGACCAGATCTACTCTTATGATAACGAATATTATCAATTCTCAGGCCCCTATCCTTCAGACTGGCTCTACATAGCAGGCTACCTATTCTATTTTACCTTTGCACTGTTCTATCTCAAGCCCAGAAAGGCAAAGATCACCAAAAATGCAATAATTGTTTCAATCGCAATTGCCACATGCTTTGTAATTCCAAGTATCTACTTTGTTCACAACAAAATATCTGCAGATGTCGAGGTTTTATTGAATTTAATTTATCCCGTTCTTGACGGCATGGTGCTTGTTCCCACCATAATTGCCATAATCCTATTTTTCAGAGGACAGGTTAATTTTTTGTGGATTTCAGTGCTAATTGCGTTTGTTTTTTCTGTCGCAGGCGACACGTTATACCTTATAGAATCGTACAATGACGAATTCAGGCCAGGAAGTGTAGCAGATATGTTCTTTGTTTGGTCTTACGTATTTTTCGCATTTGGAGCTTACTCTCATATCAGGCTGTTTGGAAGATCATCAAATGTTGCATCCTAGGCAGGGATAGTTTCTTCAAGAGTGAACTCGTGTTCAACAAAATATTCCACGCGTGTTTTCTTGAATTCTCGTGAGCTGAATAGTATTCTATAGTCGTCCACATTGATGTGTTTTTGTATTTCTTTTGCCATATCTTCTGCTTCGCTCACCGACTTGCAGTGAACCATGGAGAACACGTTGTAAGGCCAATCCGCATAGACAGGTCTTTGATAGCAGTGGCTTATTTGTGGAAATGAACCAAGTGTTGCGCCAACCTGTTCGATTCTATCCTCAGGTACGCGCCAGACAATCATGCCATTTGCTACAAATCCTGCATCCCTGTGCCTAAGTATTGCAGCATATCTTCGCATTACTCCAATTTCTTCATAGTGTCTTAATTTCTCAAATACCTGAACCTCTGTCATACCAAGGTTTTGTGCAGCAGGGAGGAAAGGTCGGTCTATTACTGGAAGGTCTTTTTGTAGTTGCCTTATGAATTCCTTGTCTTCCTCAGTTGGGACGAACTTTGTTTCATGAATCTTTTTCTTTTCCTCGGTGGGCGCCACTTGTTTTTTCTTGTCATCAACCATGTCAAGTTTTACTCCGATTTTGAACAGCTTTATTGTTGGAAGTAATCTGACCTTACGGATTCCCGAGAGCTTTGAGAATTTGTCAACTTCTGTCTTAAGATCACTTCCAGGAGGAGTCGCAAGTGTAAACCAAAGATTGTATTCGTGGTTTCTCTCATAATTGTGGCTCACGCCAGGATGTCTATTGATTTGATTTGCAACGTAATCGAGCTTGTCAGAGTCTATTGCCATGGCCACCAGTGAACTTTTGTAGCCAAGTCTTCGTGTGTCAAAGATTGCCGATAGCTGTCTTAGTATTCCACTCTCTTTCATGGCAAGAATGCGTCTTTTCATCTCATCTACCGGGATGTTGAATCGTATAGCTAGTTCCCTATACGGTTCTGCGACCAACGGAAATGACCACTGTATTTCATTTAGTATCTCCTTATCAAGCGTGTCCAGCTGGGCCATTAATTTTAAAATCTCAGTTTTGATTAAAAATGTAACGAGAGATATGCACGGTCGCAACTCTGGCAATCGTATAAATACAATTTCGGACGTGCCCTGATCGTGATTGTAGACCTAAACCTAAAAGGCAGATTGGTCATAGTAGTCGGTGCGGGCGGCGAAGGGCTAAAAAAGGTCAACTCACTTCTCACTCAGGATTGCCAAATTCTCGTAATATCAGATAGTGCAAGCTCTCAAATTCTAAAGCTTGCCAAGGAAGGCAAGATTGAATTCAAGAAAATGAAACTTGAGAATGCCAAATTCCTCACAGAGTACGATCCAATTCTTATCATGGCTGCAACTGATGACCGAGAGCTTAATCGAAAGATAGTGCAGCAAGCAAAGTCGATGAGGTGCTACGCTTATGCGGCCGATGATCCTGAAGTCTCCGATTTTGCTCATCCCTCAGTGATAAACATAGAAGATACAGTTCAGATAGCCATATCTACAGGTGGTAGGAGCCCTGCAATGGCGCGTAAGCTAAAGCTAAAGGTGGAGAAAATATTCAAAGATGCCATAAATAAGGAAGATATCTATCAAATAAAATTGCAGAAAATAGCGCGTGATGCTGCAAAACAAAAGATCCCAACTGTTATCCAGCGAAAAAAATTCCTCTACTCTGTTTTAAATAACAACAAGATAAAACAGTTATTAAAAGAAGATGACTTGCCAAGTGCACAAAGAGAAGTAATGAATATGCTAGAGGGATGGAAATGAGCAACATAATAAACGCGCGTGTTACATTCAGGAATTCGCCAATCCACATTCTAGAAAAGTTTACTTTCAAGGATTTAGATTCTGCGTACGAGTCGTTCAAAAAACATTCTGGTCTAAACGAAATAGTAATCCTGCAGACATGCAATAGGGTAGAGATATTTGGTTCCACCAAGGAAATGAATATAGGCAAAATCAAAAAGACGTGGGCCTCGCTGTCAGGTCTCGAAGAAGTTGCATTTAATGAAAATTTCGAGATCTCATCAGATGATGAGGTTTACGAGCACTTGCTGAAGCTTACATCGGGCCTTGATTCCATGGTTTTGGGCGAAGAGCAGATTCTTGGCCAAGTAAAGGAAGCCATGATCACTGCAAAGGAGATGAGAACGTCAGGAGAATACCTCAACACGCTTTTTGACAAGGCAATCAAAATCGGTACGCGTGTTAGAAATGCAACTGGAATCAACAAGGGAACAATCTCGGTTGGTTCGATGGCAGTCAAGCTGGCCGAAGAAAACATCGATGACCTGAAGACTAAGAATATTTTGCTTATTGGAACTGGTGAGGCTGCAACACTTGTAGCAAAATCTCTAAACAAGAGAGGTTACAGGTTTTTTGTCACAAGTAGAACGTTGCAGCGTTCGCAGGCGTTCTCAGAGACGGTTGGCGGCATACCAATAGGATTTGAGGATGTACTTTCCGGATTTTCAAACTATGATGTATTGTTTGTGGCAACAATAGCTCCGTACTTTCTTGTAACGTACGATAGAATCAGAGATGCCATGAAAACAAAAAAGACAGGCATGATGATATTGGACCTTTCCAACCCACGAACTGTAGACGAGAAAGTGGCCACGATTGGCGGAATCAAGATGATGAACCTTGATCAGATAGCTGAAATGGTTGACAAGAACATCAAGTATCGTTCAAACCAGCGCACAAGCGCAGAAAAAATAATTAACGAAGAGGCGGCAGTACTAAGAGCACAGATGAGAAGATTGGAGGTGGAGCCAGTAGTCAAAGAGATCTTTAAGGACATAGATATGAAAAGGGCCAAGGAGCTTGAGAAGGCTCTTCGTATGCTTGGCGAGACGGACCAATCAAAAATCAAAATAATTGACGATCTAACCAAGGCCATAGTAGAAGGGATAATATCAACTCCGATGAACAACCTGAGACGGGCCTCGGAGCAAGAAGATGAGGATATCCTCAGCGCAGCTACAAAGATTTTTGATTATAAGAAAAAAGACTAGCAGTTTGTGATCTAGGAATATATTGAATCAAGGCAGATCTTTATCATGTCTGCACCATTCCCTACAAGAAGGTTAAGAAGATTAAGAAAAAATGAAAAGATGCGCAACCTTGTGCAAGAAGTAACCTTTTCAGTAAACGATCTTATTTGTCCCGTATTTGTTCAAGAAAATCTCAAGTCAAGGACGTTTGTAGAATCAATGCCTGACATACAGCGTCTGCCACTCTCAGACGTCACGCAGGAAGTTCAATCGATAAAAGATCTAGGCATACCTGCCATCATGCTGTTTGGGATACCAGAAAAAAAGGACGAATATGGGACAGGTGCATTCGCAGACGACGGCATAGTACAAAAGGCAGCCTCGGAGATAAGAAAGAGTTTCGGAGACAGCATGGTAATAATGTCAGATGTGTGTCTCTGCCAGTATACATCCTCAGGTCACTGTGGCATATTAAATGGCAACATCATAGATAATGATTCAAGCCTGATGACGCTCTCCAGAATTGCATTAAGCCAGGCAGCGTCTGGCGTAGACATCGTATCACCATCTGCCATGATGGATGGGCAAGTAAAGGCCATCCGGAATGCACTAGATGAAAAAGGCTTCTCAGATGTTGGAATCATGTCGCACTCTGCAAAACACAGATCATCGTTTTACAACCCATTCAGAGATGCAGCTGATTGCGCGCCACAGTTTGGCGATAGGAAGACATACCAAGTGCCTTTCACCAACCCAAGAGAAGCTATGCGGGAAATCGAGATGGATGTGAGTGAGGGAGTGGACATAGTCATGGTAAAACCGGCTCTATCCTATCTTGATCTTATTGCAAAGACAAGAGAGAGATTCAACGTTCCTGTATCCGCATACAGTGTGTCAGGCGAATATGCACTCGTCAAAGGTGCAGCCAAACAAGGCTGGATTAACGAAGACGAAATAATGGCCGAAATACTATATTCAATAAAGCGTGCAGGTGCGGACATGATAGTCACATATTTTGCAAAAAAGATGGCCGAGTATCTTAACAGATGAGAGAAGACGAACGATTCGAGATAGAGCGTGCGTATGATCTGCTACCTCATGTTGTAGGCGCAAGCTGGGCATCGATATACTTTAGGCTTAACAAGATCAAAAACCCCACTGTGCAAGAATTCCGGGACAAGGTTGCCGAATATTTTAGTGCACTTGAAAGGCTAGGACAGTATCTTCCCGACAATGAGCAGTTTTTGCCAATAAAATCATACATTAGAAGCAGACATGATGTGGAGATAAGGAAAATTCTTGATGGCGAGAATCCGGAAGTTGAAAAAAGGTACAAAAGATACATAGATTATGGCTAGATTTCACGCTTTAGTTCAAGCAGAAAATCCCTCATGACTTTGGTTCTTTTGCGTGCTTCCTTTTTTGCAAACTTGGTGTTCATCTTTTTTTCCAAAACCAATAATTTACGATAGAAATGATCCACAGTCCACGACTTGTCGTCGGGCTCTCTCTTTTGACAAAACGGATCTAATCTGTTGTAAATCAGTCTTGATTCTGCACCGCCGACAGCAAAAGTTCTTGCGATTCCTATCGCTCCAAGTGCATCAAGTCTATCAGCATCTTGAAGAATTTTACCCACCATTGTTTTAGGTATCTTGTTCCTTGAATAGCTGTGATCCCTTATTGCATCACATATTATGGCAATGTCCTTTTTTGAATATCCTTGTTTTTTCAGAATCTTTTGCGCCTCTTTTGCACTTCTGACTGATGCTGTTTTCGATCGCCTATCAGACTTTGGAAAGGTCACAATGTCATGCAATAATGTTGCAACCAGTACCAGATGAAGATCCACCTTCTCGTGTTTGGCAATCATCTTGGCGTTGTTGTATACACGCATTATGTGATCAAAATCATGTGCAGGATCGTTCTGTATCCTTTCTCTGACATATGACTGCAGTTCGTCTATCTTGTTCATATCACATCTTCCAGAATTTTGGTTTGACAAAGCGTATCTTTTTTTCCGACACCAGAACGTTCCAGTTTATAGACGCAAAGACAATTAGCATTACTATACTGAGCAAATCTATAACCAATACGCCCACATATTTTTCCTCAAACATCTGCATAAATGGCGTAAGCACTGCTGAACTTATTGAGAGCATTACATAATATGCTATAAGGCGCCCTATCCAGTATCCGCAGTAGACCTGGACGCTCTTTACCTTCATGAGACCATATGTGATAAACAGCATGTTGTCTGGTAGTGGAGTAGTAGCGAATACGAAGGATGCAAGAAAATATCCGAGTTTTTTTGTTTGCAAGTAGTTCTGTATTTTATCAAGACTTGATTTTCTATCGCTGCTAAGAAACCTTCGAAAATATGATGTTGCTCGCAAGAGGGTAAACCGCCCCAGTGTGGCGCCGCTAGCACCTACTGCGGCAAGAACAAGCGGGTCAAGTCCAGGGTCTAGGGCATGGAATGATACCAAAACTATCCATGTAGGAGGCATCAGTATTGGAGCTGTGTTTAACACATACATGAAAAGAAACACCCCAAAATACCACAGATTTGCAAAAATGGCTAAAATGTCGCTCACGGATCAGGTTTTTGCGCCTCAAGTAAATTAGTTTGGGCAGCATCCGATAAATTCATCAATATTTTGATAGTAATATGTAATTTTTAGCTATTTTGATCGCATTATGCAAAAAAGTGGATGAAAGGTCCAATATCCTTAAATTTTAAGAATGTACTATATAACCATGAGTGCCAGAGCGTGGAAGTGTTATAGGTGTAACCTAATCTTCCGCGAGCAGTCCGTGGCAGATCTTCACAAGACACTTTCTAATCATCATGTTACCCGTGCAGATATAATCGAAGTCTAAAAAGTGCAGGGGGTGGGATTTGAACCCACGAACCCCTGAGGGAAGGGATTTCCTATTTGGATCTTGAGTCCCTCTCGGTTGACCGGGCTTCGATACCCCTGCAAGAGCAGTTTTCAATTCAGAGTATATAACTGCTATAGAGTTAATGCCGAGAGTTTGTCAGTTGAAAAGACAAATCCATCTTTAGAAATTAAAAACTTAATACTGGTTTGTGCCCGAGCAGATTTGTGGTAACCACAGAACAAGCAAAAAACATGCGAAACAGAATAGACATCGAAGGAACCATAGAAAGGATGGAAGAACCACGAACGGTTAATCTAAAGACTGGCGGAACTACCGAGGTCTGCAATGCATACCTTGTCGATGAAGTAGGCGAGATCAAGATAACCTTGTGGGGGGAAGACATCGCCAAAGTTAAGAACGGCTCGAAAGTAGCGTTCAAGAACGCATATACCAGTACATTCAAAAATGAAGTATCGCTTGCAAAAGGAAAATACGGCGAGCTAATCGTAAAAGATTAGACGTATTCAGAATTTTGTCTTTTTTTATAATCAAATACAGTAAGTATTACACCTGCACACACCACTATAATTCCAAGTATTAGCAGTATTCCTATTGCTGCAAGCGGAACAAGTGTTTTGTTCAGTGGCGAATCAGGGTCTGAGAATCGCTCATTCTCTCCAGGGTTTTTCGTGAACATCATGACAAATGTGATTGTTCTTGATCCTTTATTTTCAACATTAAAGTTGAGTGATTCGCTCTGAGTAATTTCCAAGGTTTCAAAAAATGCAGGCTGATCAGACTGAAACGTTCCGAATTTGTCTCCATAAATGTTTGTGATCGATACTTGCACTTTGTCCCCACTCTGATAATCGGTTATCTGCATACCCCAAAGAATATTTTTTGTATCGTGTGACGCGTCGAATTCAAACGACATGCTCTCGCCAGGTCGCAGTTGTGTGTTATCTGTAACTTGATCAAACATACCCTCAAGTAGAGATGGTATAGACACCTCACCGTCAAACCCGTCACTACCAAGTAATGATGCAGCTATTGCAAATGAGCCTATAATCATAAACAGCCCGGCCACAGATACAATAATTCCACGTTTATTCATCTAAAGTATACTCTTGCTTCCGCTTTATATTCAGAATGAAGTCCTTCTAGCGTCTTGATTTTGTTTTGGATCTGTTTTTTGCCTGTTTTTTGCCTGTTTTTTTGGCAGATGTTTTTCTTTTTGCTGCGGATTTCTTCTTTGTTAATGCCTTTTTCCTAGACCTCTTTATTGCGGCCCTTTTTGCTGCTGCTTTTCTTTTTTTAGCAAGGATCATCTCCAGTTTTTCAGTTACTTTGGTCAGGTTCTTGCTAACTGCAGTTTCCTTTTTTGCAGCAATTTCAAACTGTTTTTTTAGTTTTTCAGAGTCAGATTTGCTTTTCTTTATCAGGTTGATCAGCGATGGCTTTGTTTTTGTCTGTTTATGCAGTTGGTGAGATGTATGATCTTTTGATTTTTTAAAGCTCTCAATTAGCTTGACAAGCTTTTGTGCAGCAGATTCTCTTTGCTTGATTTCAGATTCTAGCTCGCCAATCTTCTCGGTAATCTGGGCAATTCTCTCAGAGGCGCTCTGTCTTGCCGCATCAGAATCTGCGTTTGCCATATCAATTTCTGCCTGCTCCTTTGATTGAGTTTCAAGTGCCAGCCTTTCCTGTGCTGCCTGAATCAATCTATCTATGCTTTCTTTTCTGGATAGAATTTGATTAAACTCTGCGTTAATCTCACCTAATTTCTCTTTAGAATCCTCAATGCGCCTTTCAAGCGAAGAGAGACCAGATGAGGAACGGCGTCCGAGTGACATGGCGGCCTTTAGCTTGTTTTCTGTCTGTCGCCTAAGCTTTGCCGCCTGTTGCTTTTCATGTTTTAGCTTTTCAGCTAATTTAGCTAATGACGCCACGTTTGAACTCGCATATGATTATCGATAAGTGTTAACTATAATCAGTATTTGACTTGTGAGTTAAGAATTTTAACACATAACTAGGCATTGTGAAACAGATCTGATCGTCATTAGTTAAATTAAACTCCTACGAGTTTGCAGTATGGAGTTTCACCCATCACAAATCCCGATCGTAAAAACATTCACAGTAAAGGACGAAAAAGCCGCTTCCGAGTCGGCTGCCCAGATGACTGAGATCGGATTTGAGAACCAGAAGGGAGGGTTCAAAGTTCTGATGCCAAAACAGGAAAAACTTGCAAAACGGATAGGATTCACAATAACGTCTGAGCTGAACTTTAGACTAAGAAAGCTAAGACAGGAACGCAATCTTAGATATTGGACATACCATCACGATGATGAAAATTATGCCATTGTTCTTATCAGCGCCAATGTTTTCTCAGAGCTCGGGCTCTGATTTTTTGAATATATCATAGAGCCTTAATTTTTTGCCTATCACACCTGCAATCAGGATTCCAAACACCGTGCCACCAAGAACGTCCATCGGATAATGCTGTAGGACGTATACCCTGCTGATTGACTCCAGTACCGGAAATATCCATATCAGATAGCACCACTTTGGAAACCTTTGTGAGAGAGCAAATCCTAGGATAAGCGCAATTATTGCAGCTCTTGCAGCATGTCCTGAAGGAAATGACCCGTCAGTCCCTAGCACGAATGTATCTCTGCCGATATCCCCCGGCAGTGTCGAGCCCATAAATTCCAGATTTGGCCTAGGATTGTCTACAACATATCCTTTGAGGTAGCCAGCCCCTATCGTGCCTGCTACAAGTGAGAGAAGTAGTATCAGGCCGGTGCGCCTAGTTCTTCTTATGACAAAGATCACAATGCTGAACAGAACAAGCCACATTACATCGCCTATCTCCGTAATCATCCACATTGCCATGTCCAATGCGTAATTGCCAGCAGATGATTGGAAGTGTATCATAGCGGATTTATCAAACTCAGAAGTTATTTTTTGATCCACCAAAATTGACATGACTACAAATGCGGTAACCAGTACAAAAAAAGGTCTAGATCGGATGCCGAATAACCAATTTTGCAAACACAGACAACCCAGAACTGCTCTTTTTAATTTTTCCTTAGATGTGCAGATTCTTCCGAATTCTGATCGGCTCAAAGATTTTAAGATGGCAATAAAAGACTCAGGTTGTGGATATTCTTACACTGGCTGACTTTGACTTGAAAGGAAAGACAGTGCTTTTGAGAGTTGATATGAATTGTCCAATAGATCCAAAAACGGGAGAGATATCAGGTACAAAAAGAATTGAAGAAACAATAGAGACGATTAACGCTCTGAAGGACTCAAAAGTTGTAGTGGCCTCGCATCAAGGAAGAGTCGGAAACAAGGACTATATTGGAATGGAACAGCATGCAAAAATTCTAGAAAAGCTTCTTGGGAAAAAAATTATTTATGTTGAAGATGTGATGGGCTCACTTGCCCAGTCAGAGATCAAGAAAATGAAGAACGGTGATATTTTGCTACTAGACAATCTAAGATTTTGCGCGGAGGAGAATTACGAGTTCACGCCAGATGATGCTGCAAGTACAATAATGGTAAAGCGTCTTGGGCATTTATTTGATCTGTGTGTTCTTGATTGTTTTCCAAGCGCTCATCGTTCTCATCCTTCCTTGGTAGGATTTGCCAACATCATCCCTGCCTGCGCAGGAAAGGTTGTAGAACGTGAAGTACGCAAGCTGGAGGAGATCCTAACTGTAGCCAAAGCCCCCCATGTCGTGGTGTTAGGAGGTTCCAAGGTGGCAGATAGACTGGAGGCAATCAAGATGCTCATCAAGCGTGGACGGGCGGACCAGATACTGCTTACGGGTCTGATTGGCAATGTGTTTATGCGCGCGCAGGCCAGAATCAAGTATCCTTTAGGTATCAAAGGTGAGGATGATGCAGTATCCAAGGCTCACGCTCTTTTGGGAGAATATCCCGATGTGTTCAACACACCAGTGGATGTAGCAATAAACAAAGATGGGCAGAGAACTGAGCTTGACGTAAGACTGCTTAACAAAGGCGACCAGATTTATGACATAGGACAGAAGACAATTGAACACTATTCCAGAATAATAGCAAGCGCAGGAACAGTCTTTATCAGCGGCCCGCCCGGATTCTTTGAGATGGAAAATTTTAGCATTGGGACAAAAAGCCTTCTCGAATCGGTTGCTAATTCCATGGCTACGACCATTGTAAGCGGTGGTCATCTTACATCAGCACTCAAAAAGTATGGTCTTGTGGAAAAGATAACTCACATCAGCACTGCAGGCGGGGCGCTTGTTTTGTACCTGACAGGTGAGAAGCTCCCGATGATTCAGATGCTAGAGAAGGCAGCTATGCGGACCAGAGTCAAATAGGTTTTTGGCAATAAAGACAGTTAGACTCTTCCGATTTTGAAAGAAAATTCTGCATGCCGCACGATGAGCATTTTTTCTCTTCCAATGGCTCGAATAATTTGAACCACTGAGTGGTAAAATTTTGCGCTATGTTTCTCATCATACCAGAGCTGCATAGATTCTCAAAGTGTGGCTCCATGTCATCTATGATCAATGATTTGTCAACCAAGTTGTTTTGTTGTAGTACGGCAAACACTTCATCGTTTGTAAAGCGCGTATCAGGGTCGTTGTACTTTTCAAAAATTATTTTACGTATTTGATTGGAGAGATCCGACATACTGATTCCTAATATAGTGAAGATGCTTCTTGTTTTAGCACATCTGCGTCCCCCGACTTTAAATGCTTTGCAAGATAAGTGTAAAGACCATATTTGAACACTTTCAAAGATAGCAATGCGCATTTTATTCTAACTGCCTGAAGATTTTCCAGTCCAAGCTCGCTCAGAACATCGTTTTTCTGGATTTTCTTTGCCTCCTCTATTGTCTTGCCCTTGACTATCTCAGTTAAAACCGAGGAGCAGGCCATACATATAGCGCATCCCCTACCATGAAATTTGATATCAGATATTTTATCATCAGAGACATTTATGTAAATGTCTATGCTGTCCCCGCATAGTGGATTGCTGTCGTGGTACATAACATCAGCATTTTCTATTTTCCCAAAATTACTTGGGTTCCTAGAATAATCGACTATCATTTCATGGTAAATGTCTGCATTGTTACTCAAGCTTAAACAACCTCGCTGCCCTATGCAGTGATCTTACCAGAGCGTCAACTTCCTCTTTGGTATTGTAAATGTAAAAGCTTGCCCTTGAAGTAGCTGCAACATCAAGTCGTTCCATAAGAACTTGTGCGCAATGATGTCCAGATCTTATGGCAATCCCATCTTCATCTATTATGGTAGCCAAGTCGTGTGGATGTATGTCTCCGAGGTTAAATGAGATCACGCCCCCTCTTTTTGTGATATCGGATGTACCGTACAACTTCATACCCTTTACTTGAGATAGTTTTTCTAGCGCGTATTTTGTTATTTCAATTTCATGTTGCCTAACAAAATCCATCCCAAGTTTGTTAAGATAATCAATTGCGGCCGCAAATCCTATCACATCTGCAATATTTGGTGTTCCCGCCTCGAATTTATACGGAAGATCGTTCCATGTTGTTTCGTATTTGTGAACTTCACGTATCATGTCTCCTCCACCATGAAAGGGAGCCATATTTTCAAGCAGTTCCTTTCTTGCCCACAGTACACCCACTCCGGTGGGGCCAAGCATCTTGTGAGCAGAGAATGCAAAAAAGTCGCAACCTAGTTTGTCAACATCAACTTTCATGTGAGGTACAGATTGAGCTCCGTCCACCAGGACTCTCACCCCGGCCTTTTTGCACCTACGTATTATCTCTTCAGTGTCCGTAATTGTTCCAAGCACATTTGACATTTGGCTCACAGTCACTAGTCTTACTCTGCCGGATTCAAGATAGGAGTCAAGCTGATCCAGTATCAGCTCTCCGTTGTCATCAACACCGATATATTGTAGCTTTGCCTTCTTTTCCTGTGTCAAGAGCTGCCAAGGCACAATGTTGCTGTGGTGTTCATATTCAGTTGTAACTATAATGTCATTTTGCGATACATTCTGGCGCCCCCAAGCGTATGCCACCAAGTTGATTGCCTCGGTGGTGCCGCGAACAAAAACTATTTCCTGCCTGTCCTTTATGTTCAAAAACTGCGCAATCTTGTCCCTTGTTACCTCATAAGCTTCCGTTGCCTCTTCTGCCAAGGCATGCACGGCACGGTGTATGTTTGAGTTATGATTGGTATAGTAATCAGATATAGCATTGATTACCTGTATAGGCTTTTGTGTAGTTGCAGCGTTATCAAGATATACAAGCTGTTTGTCGTTTCTTACCTTTCTTTGCAGAATTGGAAAGTCTTTGCGAATATTTTCAATTGAGAGTGCTGTTTGCATCATTCATACCTCAACGTAGATCTCGTTTTGATCTATTTTAACATTGTATATTTTCAGTGGTCTTTCTGCCGGAGGATTTTGCGGTATGCCATTTTCCAAATTGAAAACAGAAAGATGTAATGGGCATCTTACTCCCTCGCTGCTCAGAAATCCGGTAGAAAGATCAGCTTCTTCATGTGTACATATTCTATCACTAGCAAATATTTTTCCACCCAAATTAGTTATCAGCAATCTCTTGTCTTCAAAGTCAAAGCTATACATTTCATTTTTCCCAACTTGGCCCATTGTACATGCCCTTATCCACCTAGCCATTCCGTTCACCGGTATTTGTAGTGGGTCTCTAGCTGATCAGCTTCTTTGTATCTTACTTCCTCGACTTCTACTATTGCCCTTAGATTCTCATCAGATTTTATTACAAGGTCTCGTCCGCTCCACTTGGCATCAATAAGATATGCTATCCATGCTCTTACCTGATAAGACATCGAACGTGACATAGGTTCCAAAAATCCTTCAACTATGATTCGTTCCGCTTCCTGTCTGTCAAGACAACGGCATCCAAGATAGAAGATTTGTTCCTCATCAACCTGCGCCACGGATGCGGAATGGGTTGCCTTGACATCATTTGTGAGTATCTCAAGCCCAGGTATGGCATCTGATTTGGCATCTTTGTCAAGTAATATGGAACGCCCGGAAAGAAATGATTTTGATTGGGATGCTCCTTCTAAAATCCTTATCATGCCCTTGAAAAGCGAGCGTGACTTGTTTTTGAGCACAGCTCTCTGAACGACTTTCCCTTCTGTAGAAGGCTTTTGATGAATTAGGTTAGCAGCAAGATCAAAGGATTGCTCGTTGTGTCCAAATACAATTTCTGCATCATCAGCTGATGCCCCAGTGCCATTCAGATAATAGTTTGTTCTATATCGCGATAGCATAGAGCCAAACAGTCCAAGATACCAGCTTATTTTTGCATCCTGTTGTACGTTACAGTATCTTGTAGAAAAGCTAACTGAAGACTGATCAAGCGCTTCAAATGTTGTTATGTTCAGATTGCTATTAGGTTGCAGATCTGCAGTAAGCAGTTCCATATAGGCCTGCTGTTTTGATCCTTTTGGTGAGTAAAGCTCTTGTACTAGACTTGCTTTGCTTCCCTGCTCTGCCAGGATTATGTTCCTTGAGATTGTAGATGTTCCGTCGGGGGACAGCGATGATACAATGTGTATCGGTTTTTCCAATACAAGATTTTTTGGAATTTTTATGAACATTCCAGAATTGAATGCAGCGTGATTTAGCGCGGTGTATTTGTCTTCCTTTGGATCACTTGACTCCAGAATTTTTCTTATCAGATCCCCGTCATTTCGTATTGCGTCATAAATTGAAGATATGATCAAACCCTTTGATTTTAACTCATCAGGTATGTTAATGCCAAATATCCCAGTTCCAGATTGGATGATATGTATTTCGTTTTTCAGTTCTTCTAATCTTGGTTTTAACTTGTCAAATATTGCACCATCAGATGAGATTGCAAGAGATACCTGCGAAGGATCCATCCTTTTTGCGTCAGTGTATTTGTTGTATAGTGGAGAGACTTCTGGTGGGAGTTCCTGATAAATTGAGAGTGATTTCTTCCTGAACTGTTTTAGCCATTCCGGCTCATTTTTTGAGGCTGAGATCTCGTCTACGTGACTTGATGTTATTGTGGACAGGGCAAGAGTTTGCATTTTACCAACGAAAAGTGTGAAGGATTGCTATCCTACAGAGTCGTCCATTTCAAGCTTTATGAGTCTGTTTAGTTCTACGGCATATTCCATTGGGAGCTCTTTTGTAAATGGCTCCATGAATCCGTTTACAATCAGTGTGAGAGCTTCTTCTTCTGAGAATCCTCTAGTCATAAGGTAGAAGATTTGTTCGTCGCCGATTTTCCCCACTGTTGCCTCATGTGTCACAGTAGCATCTTCCTGATTAATTTCCATATACGGGTAAGTGTCTGTCTTCGAAGTATCATCTAAGAGAAGAGCATCACATCGAACTGATGCCTTAACGTTTGTGGCACCTTTTCCCACATGAAGTAACCCTCGGTAGGTAGTTCTTCCATTTAGTCTGCTTACAGATTTTGACGTTATTCTGGATGTTGTGTCAGGCGCCAGATGTACCATTTTTGCTCCAGTGTCTTGATGTTGATTTTTTCCTGCAAACGCAATTGAGAGTGTTTCACCGTGTGCTTTTGGCTCAAGCAAGTATATTCCAGGGTACTTCATGGTAATTTTGCTTCCTATATTGCCGTCAATCCACTCGACTTTTGCTCCTTGGTATGCATATGCACGTTTTGTGACAAGGTTGTATACATCGCTACTCCAGTTTTGAATTGTGGTGTATCGTAGCTTTGCATCCTTGTGTGCCACTAGTTCTACTACAGCAGAGTGCAACGATTCTGAAGAATAGACAGGGGCCGTGCAACCTTCAATGTAATGGACTTCAGAGCCTTCATCTGCAATTATAAGGGTTCTTTCGAACTGTCCGATATTTTCTGCGTTGATTCTAAAGTATGCCTGAAGTGGCATGTCTACTTTGACCCCTGGAGGTATGTATATGAAGGATCCACCGCTCCAGACGGCACTGTTCAGGGCCGCAAATTTGTTGTCTTCCGGCGGAATTATCTTGCCAAAATATTTTTTGAATATCTCAGGATGCTCTTTGAGTGCAGTGTCAGTATCAAGGAATATGACGCCTTTTTTTGCAAGATCCTCTCTTAGGTTGTGGTATACTACTTCTGATTCATACTGTGCTCCTACACCTGCCAAGAACTTTTTTTCGGCCTCCGGTATGCCAAGCTTGTCGAATGTTTTCTTTACATCCGCCGGAACGTCATCCCAGCTTTTCTCGGTCTTTTCTGAGGCCTTTGCATAATAATAGATGTTTTGAAAATCAATAGCACCTAGATCAGGACCCCAATTCGGCATTGGTTTTTTCATAAATACTTCAAAAGATCTCAGTCTAAAATCAAGCATCCATTGCGGTTCATTTTTCAGTTTGCTTATTTCCATTACAACTTCTTTTGAGAGTCCTTTTTTGCTAAGATGAACATACATCTCAGTCGAATCTTTAAAATCATATTTTGAATAATCCATCTCAAGATTTTCTGCAGTCATGAGAGTTCAAAGTCCGTTATCTTATAAATAGATTATACACTGTTTACTAGCTGTTTTACGGAGTAGGTAGAGCTAATGTAGCTTAAGCTAATGAAAAAATATTTTTCATTGCATCAAATGCGCCGGAGACAGTATGTACATCAGCAACCGTAGTGTTAACGTTGAATTTTTTCAGCTCTTCAGCTGTGAATGGACCGATTGATACGATCTTGACCTTTTGCAATTGCTTTAGAAGATCAGACTCGCTTCTGTCTTGCAGCATGATTTCAAAAAATCCTCGTACAGATGAAGCACTCGTGAAAACAATTCCGTCCACTTTGTTATTTGTGAGTTTTTCTTTAAATGCACCCCATTGTGCAGTGTCTGAAAAAGATTTCACATCGTAAAGATAGTTCTCTTTTACTTCTAGTCCAATTTTGTGTAGGAGATTTGCCAGAAATTCAGTTGATGCGCCACTTCTAGGCACTATCACTTTTTTTCCTACCGCGTTTAGTCTTGTGAACAACTCTCCGACTCCAACAGATGAGTATCTTTCCGGCACATAAGCAACCCGTATTCCCTCTGTTTCGAGCGCAAGTTTTGTTTTTGGCCCTACTGCTATCACTATTGTATTGGCAATGGTAAGTTGAAGCTCGTGTTGTTTTGAATTCTTTCTTGCCACGTCAAATAACAGTTTTACTGCCTTGGAGCTCATAAAGACGGAATAATCAGGCTCGAATTGAGTCACATCTGCAATGAATTGGTTCACTATTTCGTCCCCTTTGCTCACGAGCTCAATTGTCGGAAGCGATATCGGAATCGCATGCTCCCTTACTGCAAGCTCAGAAAATTCCTCTGAATCCTGCTCTGAGCGAGTTATCGCGATAGTTTTGCCAGATATCATTTTCTCCATCCCACTGTTTTGTGGAGTTTTACTACGTTTCCTATTATAATTATTGAGGGCGGCGTTATCTTGTTTTGTTTGATCTTTTGCTCTATATTGGACAGTGTACCGATCAACAGTTTGTGTTTTTCTGTAGTTCCATGCTGTATTACTGCCACAGGAGTGTTTTTAGGTAGGCCGCCGGCAACAAGTTGTTTTGATATGGATCCTATTCGCGAGAGCCCCATCATTATCACTATTGTCTCCACAGACTTTGCCAGTTTCTTCCAGTTTACAGGATCTTTTGTCTTCATAGGATCCTCATGGCCCGTTACAAATGCAACAGATGATGAATATTTTCTGTGAGTTAGAGGAATTCCAGAATATACCGCGGAGCCTATTCCCGATGTTATTCCAGGTATGATTTCAAACTTTATTTTATGTTTTAGCAAAAATTCGGCTTCCTCACCACCTCTTCCAAATATGAACGGGTCTCCCCCCTTTAGTCGCACTATGGAGTTGTGCTTTCTTGCAAGGCTCACCATCATTTGGTTGGTAGAGTCCTGATGTTTGTAATCGTCGCCGACTTCTCGTCCAACATAGATTCTTTTTGTCTTTTTTGGAATCATTTCTATTATTTTCTCACTCACAAGTCGGTCATAGAGAACAACGTCTGCTTTTTTTATCAGATCCACTGCACGGAGGGTGATCAGTTTAGGATCCCCCGGTCCTGCACCAACCAAGTATACAGTTCCGCTCATTTGTTCCACTCCTCAAGTTTTTTTCTCCAGTTTGCAGCAAGTTTGGCGATTCCTTTTGCTCTCAGCTCGTCCGCTGCTTGTTTACCTACTTGGTGCGGATCCAAAGCAGAGCCACTTTTTTTCACCGTTATTGACTCTTTTCCATCTATGGAGTAAGCCACCACATTCAGCTCCACCATACTGCCCTCAACCTTTCCGTATGCCCCTATCGGAAATCTGCAGCCAGAGTCCACAAACTCGGATAATGTTCTTTCCGCTTCTATTGCAGTTCTTGTGTTTTGATCTTCGATTGTTTTTAGCATAACTTGTGTGCTTGTATCATCAGACCTGCAAACTATACCTATCGCTCCCTGACCAGGCGATGGAGGAAATTCGTTGATTGGAAGATCATAATGTCTTACATCAATTCCTATCCTGTTGATGCCTGCCTGAGCTAGCACTATGCCGTCATACTGTCCGCTCTCAACCTTTTTTATCCTAGTTTCAATGTTACCTCTAATCGATTTAACCTTGATATCACTTCTTATGCGCGATATCTGTACTGCTCTCCTAAGACTGCTTGTACCGATAACAGAGTTAGATGGCACCTCACGCAGTGACACGCCATCTTTTGTGATAAGAACATCATTTACTGCTTCACGTATTGGTACGCAACCAAGCACGAGATTATCCATCAGGACTGACGGTATATCCTTAAGACTGTGTACTGCAAAATCTAT
The DNA here is from genome assembly GCF_000723185.1 of Candidatus Nitrosotenuis uzonensis. Taxonomy (NCBI): domain Archaea; kingdom Thermoproteati; phylum Nitrososphaerota; genus Candidatus Nitrosotenuis; species Candidatus Nitrosotenuis uzonensis. Next base: position 2,124 of record NZ_CBTY010000001.1, on the reverse strand, counting down.
TTGACCATCAGAAACAGCTTTGTCAATTTCTTTTTCAAATATCCCTTTTTGATCTATCGTAAATAACGGTCTTGCGTCAGTATCCCCTTTTGTTTTTATTGTCTTGATTTCAAACTGGCAGTCTGGATTTTTCTTTTTGAGTTCTTCTATAACCCAGTTTGTTTGTGCCAAAGAGAGTTGACTACCTCTTGTTCCAAGCACTAGATTCATCATCGCACCATCCTCAATGCCTGATCGTAGGCTGCAATTGTCTTTAATACATCCGCTTCACAGTGAGATGAGGAGAGAAATGCAGTCTCAAATTGAGAGGGCGGAATGAATATTCCTTTTTTCAACAGATAGTGAAAAAACGCATGAAATTTCTTTGTGTCTGATTTCTTTGACGATACATAATCAAACACAGGAGAAGATGTAAAAAATATCTGAAACATTGATTCTATAGAGTTTATCTGGTGTGCTATTTTCAAATCATCAGCAATGTCACCTATTGCGTTTACGATCTCCTGCGTGTATTTTGCAAGTCTAGGATATAGTTTTGATTTTGATTTAATGAGTGTCTTTATCGTAGATATAGCCGCGGCCACAGAAACCGGATTACCCGCAAAAGTGCTGGCAGCGTAAACCTTACCATTTGGCGCAAGTTGATCCATTATGTCATTTCTTCCACCTAGTGCAGATATTACAAATCCGTTTCCAAGTGCCTTGCCGAGAGTAGTGATATCAGGTTTTATCCCATAGTATTGCTGCGCTCCTCCTATTGACATTCTAAATCCAGTTATTGTCTCATCAAAGATCAATGGCACGTCATGTTGTTTTGTGATTTTTCTCATCCGTGCAAGGTAGTTTTTTTCCGGAAGTATTAGACCCATGTTGCCAAGAACAGGCTCCACTATGACACCTGCAATGTCATTGTTTTTTGATATGACGCTCTCAAGCTGCTCTATGTTGTTATATTGTACTACTATAGTATGCCTTGCAAAGTCATTAAGCACTCCGTCGGAAATGGATATACTATTGTGGGCAGAACCCGCATGTACCAACATCGATTCATGCGCCCCATGATAGCATCCTTCAAATTTGATTATCTTTTTTCGTTTCGTTATTCCTCTGGCAAGACGTATTGCAGTCATCGTTGCCTCAGAACCGCTGTTCATTAGCCGCACCTTCTTCATGGTTGGGTAAAGTTTTGATATCAGACGCGCTAGATCAACTTCTTGTTCTATAGGTGCGCCATACAATGTACCATAAGCAAGCCGTTTTTTGACAGCATGTATCACATTCTTGTTTGCATGACCCAGCAGGAGTGCGCCATACCCGTTGCAATAATCCACGTATTTGTTGCCATCAACATCCCAAATTGAGCTTCCATGCGCCTTCTTAACAAAGAATGGGTACGGTGCATAGTATCTGACTGGACTGTTGACTCCTGATGGAATCACCTTCCTTGCACTGTCAAATAGCGACTTGGAATTTGGCAATAACTTGCGCTGCATTTTGGGATTATTATTCCTGACGCGTGAGTTTTAGATTGCCTGCGTTTGTATCAGTCAGGATTCACATTTGACTACTATGTCATTATCGTTTTCTGTCATGATGCATCTGTCGTAATCATCTCCACCATCGATTATGTCATTGCCAAGGCCACCAATCAGCATATCATCTCCTGATTGTCCCTTTATGATATCTGCACCATCGCCGCCGTGGACATAATCGTTTCCTTCGTCTCCATACACTACGTCTTCGCCATCCCCTGCAAGTATGCAATCATTTCCTTTATCGCCATAGATGATATCATCACCACCAAGGCCGATTATCAGATCTGCAAGTGTGGTTCCGAATAGGACGTCATCGTCCTCGCTACCAATTATCTTGTTGTATGCCGACTCTGGCTTTCCGCATGCCTCCACGGTCACAATCTGTGTTTGAGTCATCGAGTTGCCAAGCATATCCACTGCAGTCCATGTGATCGTTGTCTTCCCAATTGGGAATGTCTCTGGAGCGTCGTTTGTGATTTTTGGCAGACTATCCGTTAGATCGCTTGCAGTGGCACTTCCGATTTCAACAGGAGTGAATAGAGATACTGCATTAACTATTATGTTATCTGGAATTACAAGCTTTGGAGCC